>JAIUMT010000013.1 GCA_022565415.1 Balneolales bacterium
GTTATTAGATGTTAACCCTTTTCGCAGAAGAATTCGATGAGGTTGCCGTCGGGATCGGTGATGAACAAAAATCGGCCGTTCTTGCGATTTGCCGGACCGGTTACAATCGACACATCGTTATCGCGGAAATACTGAGCGAGTTCGTCAACCGTTTCATTATTGGGCACAGTAAATCCAAAATGGTCGACCCGGTAATCTTTGGATGTGCTATCGTACGCCGTTTCAGCCTCTACGATAACCAGAGAGTCGGTTCCGATCCGATATACCGACATACTCTGACCCATTTTTTTCTCCAGTTCAAAACCCAAAACACCGGAATAAAATGCTTCAGCTCTTTTGATGTCGTTCACACGAAGTGTGATATGGTTAATTCCGGTTACATTAAACTTTTTCATAAATGTTATCTGATGTAATCAACTTAGCACCAAGGTGCATTTTTTAATATTATTGAGCGATATTCTTATCCATTAAAATACCACATTTTTGTCTACTCTGTACATTATAGCAACTCCCATCGGAAACCTGGGCGACTTCAGTCCACGCGCCCGTGAAGTTTTAAGCCAGGTCGCAGCTGTCGCCTGTGAAGACACCCGAACCTCCGGTTTTCTGCTACATCACTTTGAAATCAAAAAACCGCTGTTCTCGTTCCATTCACACAACGAGCACAAGCGCGTCAATGCGTTAACGGATTTACTTGATGGTGGCAGCGATGTCGCATTAATCTCCGACGCAGGAATGCCCGCAATTTCTGATCCAGGCTTCCTCGCCGTGCGGGCAGCACATCAGCTTGGTCATACGGTTTCGGTTATACCCGGACCCTGTGCGGCGACCACTGCACTTGCTGCCAGCGGACTTCCATCCGATCGATTCTGTTTTGAAGGATTTCTGCCACAAAAAAAGGGACGTAAAACGCGTGTTGAACTTCTCACTGATGAAACCAGAACCATGATTTTCTTTGAGAGTCCGTATCGAATTGTGAAACTGTTGAAAGAACTCAGCGCTGTGTTTGGCGAGGATCGTCAGGCTTGTTTCGGGCGAGAGCTCACTAAGAAATTCGAAGAAATTCGTCGGGCAACCCTGGCCGAACTGATTGTTAGCCTGGAAGAACGCCCATCCATCAAAGGCGAGTTTGTACTTGTCGTAGCCGGAAAGGATTACACCGAATGAAATCAGGTATAAATAACACCCTAAACCGAGTTTACGCATCTAATTGGGGAGCCGGACTGCTTGCCGGATTGTTACTTTCACTGAGTTTTAGTCCGGTGAATATGGCATTGCTGGCAATACCAGCATTCATGTTGTTCATTCGAATTTCTGACCGGTGCGAGTCGATGCGTCAGGTGATGTACGTGACCTTCCCCGGATTTCTGCTGTGGAACGCCATCACGACCTACTGGCTGACTTACGCGACCTTAGCAGGCGGATTGGCAGCGATTGTGGCCAACGCAGTAATCATGACTATCCCCCTGGCCGTAATACACCTTATACGTAAACGGTCGGGATTAAGTCTAGTTTTCGGAGCCATCTATGTGGCAAGCGCCTGGGTTGCGTACGAATATTTGCATTTACGATGGGATTTGGCGTGGCCGTGGCTCGTGGTAGGCAATGCATTCTCGAATTTTCCGATTTTGGTTCAGTACATCGAAGTAACCGGTGCCCTTGGTATCAGTTTCTGGGTAGTTTTCAGTGCGGCGTTATTGCAGAGCAAGTCGGGGTTCAGCGCAAAATCGCTAGCCCTTGTTGCTATTTTGCCGGTCATTTCGATGGTTACCTACATAAGCTACACCCCTCAAACCGACGAATACGTTGAAGTAGTGGTAGCTCAGCCAAATTACGACAGTTACCTTACTGCAGGCGGATTTCGAAGCACCGACGAAGCACTCGAATCCATTATCGCGCTCACCGATTCTGTCGTAACTCCCAACACCAAAGCCATTTTTTGGCCCGAAAACGCGATTCGATCGCCGATTTACTCGACTACGATGCAACACCCGACAGGACGCTTACTCGCGGAGTCCCGCCAATGGGCTGCTCCGTTGATTAGCGGAGGCTCATGGTATAGATACTATGATGCCAACGACATCCCTCGAGTTCATAGAACAAGCGTCGACGGTATCAATTTCAATGTTTATAACGCTGCGATTGGGTTTTATCCGGATGGATCGATGCAGTTTTACGAAAAAGCCAAGTTGGTGCCAATTGTAGAACGACTTCCGTTTGTGGATTTCTTCGGGCGTTTTGAAAACCCGTGGATTGACTGGGGCGATGTCTCAGGGTACGGAAAAGGCCGCGAGGTTGTCAATTTTCCGGTGCATACGACGCTGAGTCCGGCATTGGTGTGCTACGATTCAGTATTTCCGGATTGGGTGCGCCGACACGTCCGTGATGGTGCTGGATTTGTGACTATTATCACCAACGACGGATGGTGGGGCAAAACAAGCGGACATATTCAGCATTTCGACTTTGCCCGCTTACGTGCCATTGAAACCCGCAGAGCGGTTGTGCGAAGTGCCAATAACGGTATAAGTGGAATGATTGATGCAAACGGTGCGGTGCTAAGCAAAACAAAATACTGGGTAAGAGATGCCAAAGCTCTAAACGTACCTGTTTACCACAGAACTACGATTTACACACGATTTGGCGACTGGGTCGGACTCCTGTCAGTATTCATGACTGCTTTCATGATTGCCTTTTCTCTAACGCGAAAGCAGTCCTAGTTTGATCGAATCGAAACGATAATGTTAAATCGGATATCCTGGGTTGTTCGAGGGAAAACACCGGTTGATTTTGGTATTAACTGAGAGTATCGGTACTCGAAGTTGGCCTTCACCGATTGAGAAAACTGATATCCGATTAGCGGAGTCACATCAATACGAACATCGCCACGTTCGTTAGGTGCTTCGGGCGTGTAGAGGTTTACATCACGCTCGAACGGATCCAACTGCTGACTCAACACCTGCTGTATATCCTGATTTAAGCGGTAGGTCAACGTGAGGTTCTCCGTATATGCAATAGAAAGACTCATATCCAGTGTGTTCTGCAGGCGCGGGAAGAACGGCAATGTAAATCCGCGTTTTGAGTATCTGGCAGTGAAACGTACGCTCTGAGAGTTGTTTTCAACAACGTTGGTGTTGGCTAAAGAGAACGATGTCACCTTCGAACTGCTGTACTGAAGGTCGGTTCCGAGTCCGGATCTCCAGGTCAATTGAACACCCAATAACGGATTGAACTGTCGTTCGACGTTAATCGAGCTGGACTGAAACTCAGGGCGTTCGTCAAATGCCCGGTATGCGCCTACGTTACGTGTTTGTTCTGTTCCAAAATCGGGGTTGAACTGCCATCCAAGTCGGTATCGCCCTGTGTAAACATGCGTAAGTGTTGCTCGCGACAAGTATTCATCAAGGAATCGAAGGCGTTTTTCCCATCCTGTCCAGGTAACTCTCCAGTTGGGTAAAGGAAGTGGTGAAAATCCACGTGATCCCCTGCCATTATCAGAATTTGCAACATACGATCTTCTGAAATCCTCCTGTAACGATCGGGTGCCTAAAACCATACGTCCATCTTCGTTTCGGTCGGTTATATCGGTACCCTCGCCCATATCGTCGAAAGCTGTCTGCAACTGACGACGGAATAACTCTTCGTATCCGCCACCAAACGCCCATACAGATGACGAGATATTTCCGCTCTGACTTTCCTGAGCAGTTATGTCATCAATTCCGGCTGTGAGTGTATTTTGAGTGGTTCTGTCCCAGGAGTTGTTCCAATCAAGTCCGATGGTGATCTCACGAATGGGTTGTAATGTAGACCGGAGGGTTATCGCATCACTGGTACGGATGTTTTGATTTAGCGGAAAAGTAACATCAGGGTTTTCACTTCGAATTAACTGGCTGTCGGGAATACGATTGTTCAAACCAACCCGATATCCAAATCCGGGAGAGAAACGGTCATCTCTGAAACCATCCCAAATTGATGAACCTCCGGAGTAGCCTTGCTGACCGGCTTGCACCGAGTGACTATACGTCATATCCAGATTTTGCAAACTTAGAACAGACAACAACGTTCTACGTCCGTAAAATGTGAGATTTTCACCCAACGAACGTCCTTCTGGTTGCTGAGGTTGAGCTTGTTCTTGCCGTGGTGTTCGGCGAGCGCCCACCTGTGCCGGACGTGTTTCCTCTGCCCCATTTTGGGCTGCGGCGCGTTGTTCACGTTCTCGCTGCCGCTGCTGTCGGGCTCGATTACGTTCTTGCTCGCGCTGGCGGCGTTCGGCTTCATCAGCACGAAATGCCTTGTCGTAAATTGGAATTTTCCGCAGTAAGTCCTGAAAACGAATAGATGGGTTTTGATCGAGTGAGAATTGGTTACTTAGGTTAGCACCAAGACCCGATCCCAAAGCGCTGTTACGCCATGCATATCCGCCGCGATACGACGCCGAGTAGTTGAGCCATCGCATTGAATCAAATTTATTGAGACGAGGTCGCCATGTTGCAACATAAGACTCAGAGTATTCACTTCGTCTCGGACGAACATCAGAGTCTGTGAAAATATCTTCGATTACCTCAAATGAGTTTCGAAGTCGATACGACCCAGTCCCGGGAATAGTATCTTGTGCAATAAGGGCTAAATCCTGCGTCGTTCGGTTCGTAAACGACAAACTAACCACCGAAAGCACGTTGTAGTTTACACTGAAATTGTTTGTGAATCCGAAGTTATGCTGCTGTCGGAATTGAGACGGATTATTCTCGAAGGTCCTGGTTTCACTTTCCCCATACGTACGGTTTAGTGTGGCACCTGCTGTTACGGAACTTGGCAAGTAGGCAAACTGAAGTTCATCTAGCAGTTTCAGAACCGGAGTTTCGGCAAGGAAACCGAATGGTCGTACCGTTTTTACATTGCGCAAGGTGAGGTTATAATTAGCACCAGTGGTGTAATTCCAGCTATTGTTGTAGGCCGTACGGAAATCGCTCTGTTTCCGGGTATTGTACACGTAGTTCAACCGGGTATTGTCTAGGGTATATTGCCCCAGTTTTGTACGCGAAAACCGTTTCGAGATATTCGATAAATTGATGGAATAGCTTTCTTCAAACGTTTGTATTTCGCGGAGTTTCTCTGCGATTTGGGCATCTTTTTCTGTATCTGAAAGAGATTCATTAGCACGGACAGCCCGCTGAAAATCCTCAAACCGTATATCACCTTCTCGGGGCAAGAAACGTGGAGTTTGGGTGTTTTGTCGGGCCGATAATGTTACCGGAATATTCCATCCAAATCGTTCTGGAATAAATCGGTGCATATTTACGGTTCCGTTCAGATCGTAGCTGAGTCGGTCGAAGTTCTGGCGGTCGCCCAATTTTGAATCTATACTACCAAACCCATCCGTACTACGATTTAATGTCGCATTTACCGTCATGAAATCGGCGAATACAACCTGTGAGCGCAAGTTTGCTGCCCAACCCGACTGATCTTCAAAACCAGATACCCGTAGTTCGTTTACCCAAACTTCTGCATCCAGCGAAGGAACTCCGGCATTCTGAAGTCCTTGTCGACTTTGTGTGCCGGGTGCGTACGGATTTCGAACACCAATACCAATTTCCGTGATTCTGTTTAATGATGGCTCACCAACAATGGCCAGGATTGTTCCGGGAGGAGCGTCTCGTACAATATCTGAGCGTTCGAATGGCAACGACGGATCGGCCTGCATATCATTTCGTAGCTGCTTGAGTTCGTTTAGCGCGCCCAGAACCAGGTTCATACTATTCTGATCCGGAATCCAAATTGCCTCAACATCTTCTCTTGCAGCTGAACCTGCCCCAGGAGTAAAGTTGTGCAGGGTATCGGTTGGTGAAATAGGTTGACGATATTCGTAATAGTTGTTGTCCATATCACTACCCAATCGCACAACCAACTCAATATCTTCTCTGTTGGAATATCCCTCACCGTGAACAAACATTCTCATATTTGAATAATTTGTGAGGTTTAGTCCCAATGGATATCCGCGTTTAATGAGGCGAACATCCCCTGCTCGAAGATCTTCTACTCGTAGTAAAAGGGATTGCTCGTTGGCAAGAACTTCCTGTTGCTGACCACGATTTACAGATCGAATGGCCCCATCTGGAATGCGGTATGGCACGGGTCGGCGGTTTGAGTTTTCCTCAATATTGATGGTCGACAGTTCGAATACCGTATTAATATTGCCCTGCTCACCTACTTCTTCAGCTTTCCGCCATTGATTCCCTACGAGCTCGAGGGTGGCAAAACGCATGGTAAAGGGCTCTTCATAACCCGTCATCCACATCCGTAAGTGCGTAACGCGCTGCAAGTTTTCAATATTTCCGACTTTATCTACGAAATCTCGAAGCGGAATCTGGACCTGATACCACGTATTCCATTGCTCATCACCAGATACCTTATCAATTACATAGTTCTGTCCTATTTGCAAGGAAGTTGTGTCGGCCGGATTAAACGCCATTCTGTATTGAAAAAACGAATTTTCGGTATTGACAAATGCCGGGTTAATTAAGCCTTCAGCGTCGGGTCGGTTGGTGATAGCACGCTGACCTTCACCGGTTTGAGCGTTGCCTTCATGATATCCAAACATACGATGAAAACGCTCGTGTAACGGCAAGCCCTGAACAGCCGGGTTATCGAAATAAACAAAATCGTCATTCGATGGATCGTCCAGGATCTGCTGTAATCTTTCGGCATCATCGGCATATACAACTTGCATGCGTTGCACGAATTCTGCAAACAGATCGAGCTCACTGAGGCCGTCTATTCCGCCTGAGTTGGGAACACCATCAAGGCCCACATCCTCTAAAGAAATTGTTTCCTGAGAAAACTGGCCATCTAAATCGGGAATATTTCTGTAAATGTATGATCTTCCTGCCTGATCAACCCGGAGATTGCCACTACGTTCAGCAAGGCCATCTTCTGTATTATTCTCGTTGTTAGGAATCACATCTTCCGATACCACACCGATGTCGAAATAAATTTCCCCGGCATATCTCATGATGTCTTGGGCATCGGGCTGACGGCCATCTGGCAATATGGGCTGAACCCAAAATTCAAGAAATTCGATATTGTTCTGGGTTAAATCGTCGAGTCCGCTCGGCAGAGTTGCCGTGAATCCACCCCAGGTTTCCTCCGGACGATTTTCCAACAGATCGCGTAGATCCATGTTATAGTTATATGGTCCGCGTTGAGTCGGATCGTAATACACATCCAATGTTTGCAGAATATTATCCTGGCGAAGCACATCTCTGTCGGGAAATACATCCGTTACCTGTACTGGCAATGATTCTACCGTTCTGGCTGCATCCGTAATTCTACCCAAACTGATGGGAATGGTGTACCATGAGAATTTTGCTCTTTTGTCGCTTCGGACTACTCTGGACGGGATGGACTGATCAGCATCAGACATATCCGGGTCTAAAATTGGCAACGCATATGGTGCTGCGGCCAGATGCCAGCGACCCGGACTCATAAAACTCACAGAACTCTTTGAACCTTCAAAATCATCTAAAAAGGAAACGCCTTGCTCTTCATCTGGATAGAGAATGCCGCGATCAATGGCTCGCTGAACGGCGTTCGTTTGAGCAACTCCGGGGCGAATCTGGGCAAATTCACCTGTAAATGAAATCGACGATTCTGATCGGGTTTGCAAGAGCGGAATCCAGTCAACGGCTCTGGTTAGCCACGGTGCATCGAATTGTGCGCGGGCATCGAAACCAATTACCGAGTTGTTTATGGGCTCTTCACCTACCGGAATTTTATCTTGAAGCGGACGATCTTTCTGCCGGAAGTAGGTGCTACCAAGGGTGATATCAGGATTTACGCTATATTCGGCTCGCAAACCGGTAAATGTAGTCTGCTGAATCTGCAAGAACTGATTACTTTCGTAGTCAATGCGAATATCTTGTCCCGGAGCGAGATAGGTTCTGTTGGTGATGAGTACATTACCCATTGAATAGTCGACCTCGTAATCCAATCCCTCAACAAGTTCACGCCCATTCGCTGTAACGCGAACGGATCCTTCTACAAGCTGGAAATTCAGGAAGTAACTGTCTGAAACTCCACCGCGAACGGATCCTCTAATTCTGTAAATGTTGTTTTTTGAGCTATTGCCTGCATTGGTTCTGGTGGTGGTGTACAACTCGGGGAATGCAAGTCGGTCAATGGCATCGACACGTTCAGCTTCGGGCAGGTCGGCATTATTAATGACATCAATTATACGCTGACCAAACGGCTCTAAATATGGAAAAACAATTCGGCCATCGCGGGAATTCAATGTTCCAGTTCCGAAATCGACCTGATTATCTGAACCCAACTGACCCTGCGAACCAACTCTATCAAGTCCTAAATCCTGAAGTAATACATTGCTAAAACCCGGAAGGTTAAACTGTTCGCCAGTTCCCTGCGTGTAGAAAATATTCAGTTCAAGTCCGTCTCTTGTGAGGTTACTCGTATTTAGCCCATAAATATTACGCATAGTTAATGGCCACGCTCGACTCGATGGCGTTAACCCCGTCGGACGAAGTAATTTCAGAAAGAGTCGTTGCGTATCGCCCTGGTTCACATCCCCGACATACACAATCTGGTTCGTCTGCGGATCCCGATACGAGAACGACACCGCAAGCGCCTGCCGCGGATTCAACGGCGATTGAAGCGAGATATATCCCAGATTTTCATCGATTGTATAATCTACCCCCTCTCGCAGTGGGATAAAGATACCCGAGGCAAACTCATCAGCCTGAACATCAAAGTCATCCGCGGAGACACTCGCCGACTCAGGCCGAAACGGGTCAATTTGACTATCTTCAAAACGATCCTGGTCTTCGTCGGGAGGCAGGTACGTTCCCAACTCCTGACGTGTACCGAGATCTAACAAAGCAACTGCATTTCGTTGACCTTCTTGCGGAGACAAGGTTTCATTTAGTACCCAAACTTCAATGCTGGTTAGGTTAAATAACCGGCGAATAACCGTTGGGTCAGACAGATTGCCCTCAAATTCTTGTCGGGCGAAAAAGTCCAGGAAAAAGTGGCGGTTATCGTCGTAAGCGTTCGGACGAATATCAATTTGCTGTTCTGTAGAGCCACCAGAGACGGTTTGAGAATCGCTGTTCCCCTCCTGCTGAGAGACAATCCCGGTGAGTTCGAGGGGTCCGAGCTGGAATCGCGATTTAATACCGAACAGCGCTCCGCCTCCGCGCACTAGCGAGTTTCCGGTGTCCATAGACACGTTACCAAGCTCAACTGCCTGAATAATTTCATCTTCGTAACCGGTGTAGACGATACTAAGGCGGTTTTCGAAATTGAAGGCGCGCTCGGTGTCCCAGTCGGTTCGGATATTCAGTTTATCGCCGATGGTACCCTGAATATTAAGTTTCAGGTTCTGGTTGAATGTGGGATCGATGCGGCGCTGCTGATCGGGAGGAACAGCGGGGTCTTCCGTTTCTTGGATGGAGACACCCAGATTCATATTTGCCGTACCCGTTACGCGGAGGTTCACCTCAGGACGGCCAAAAATGGTGGTGAAAGCAGAGCGCTGACCACCCGGAATATTGATACGGAAATCAAGGAGTCCACGGCGAATATCTTGGCGGCGTTGCGCTTCCTGAACCACACGTTGCCAGTTTTCACGTTTACCCTGCTCCATCGAGCGGCGGGCGTACGAATCAAAATCCATTTCGATGGGATAACCTATGGGAACGCCACGTAGCTCACGAACTAGCTTGAAATTTCCGAGGCTATCGCGAGTGACTTCCGTTTCGATATCGCGAAACGGGATTTCAGCGAAGCGGGACCGGGGGCGGTGTGGTCGAAGTGGGGAAAAAGAGTGGCGCGGACCGGGAATTAGTCCGCGAAAGCGTAGCGAATCGGGCGTTGATTGAGAAACCACCGTCGTATCGGAGCTCGACACAGCGCTTGTATCAGATTGGGCACGCCCCGGATTTAGTCGAGGTTGTGACCATAACTGAGAAATAAAAACTAAGCTAAAGACAAGACACAGAAATCCTGGCTTCACAGCTGAATGAATACGTACGAGTTGCACAAAAAGGTGAGTAACTGGGTATATAGTTTGTTATTCAAGTTCAAATATTTGCTCGGTAAGCAACGTCGTAGCTAAGTTCAATAGGCAATTCAGTTAAAATTTGGACTCTGTTTGGGGCAAAACTTTCATCTCAGTTAAAGAGTCACACAATTTAGTAAAAAAGTGTGAATTGCACCCAATGAAGTTATCTTGATACATGCAACATCACAAAAAAACGTTTACATCTGTAGAATGTTTTGTTGCAGAGCTCGAATAATAGCGGGATTTTTACAGGGCTTCAACCGTTTTTTCAAATTAACATGCTCAATACGCTTCAGCGCGACATATTAAAACGACATATAGGCCCATTTTTTTTCTGCCTGATTACAATTTTGTTTCTGTTGCTGCTTCAATTTTTGATTCTGCACATCGACAAACTGGTAGGAAAAGGACTGGATCCGCTAATCATCTTGGAATTGATTGGCTATCAGATGGCATATATGCTTGTTTTGGCAGCCCCCATGTCGGTTTTGGTCGCAACATTAATGGCCTACGGAAAGTTTTCAGAACTTAGCGAACTCACTGCGATCAAGGCTGCCGGCGTAACTCCCCTTCAGTTGATGAAACCCATGTTGGTAACAGCATTGTTGCTTGGCGTATTTCTGGCCTGGTTTTCGAACAGTGTTCTGCCCGAATCCAATTTCAAAGCTCGGTCGCTGTTTCTGGATATTCGCATGAAAAAGCCCGGATTCGATCTGCGAACTAACACCTTTTACGATGGCATAGAGGGATACACTTTTTTGGTGAGGGAAATGTCGGCCGAGGCCGATACGATGTTTAACCTCACGATATATCAGGATGCCACTCCCACACGCGATCAGGCTATTATCAAAGCAAAACGCGGCATTTTGAGCGGAGATGAGCAAAACTATTCCTTGATGCTAGACCTGTACGACGGATCCGTTTATCGCACTCTACCTAGTAATCGAGGTGATGCAAGTCGTTTTGAAGAAAGTCTCTTCGAAAAACACCGAATCCGTTTCGACATGTCGGATATGGCTTTTTCCCGCACGAATCCGGATGTACGGCGGCGTGACGACCGTACTATGTCGGCTCAGGCTATGCAGTCTGTTATAGACATCTTACGCATCGATAAAGCAAGAGAACTGATAAGGCTTCTCGACCGGAATCCAGCCGCCCAACTCATCGCTATCGGACCTCAGCACATTGAAACGCGCACACGGGCAACAATTCGCACCATTTTTGATGAAGCGCCCACCGACACCACTCAAATTGGTAGAGAATCTTTCCCACCTGTCGACGACTCTCCCTACTTTGCCATGAAATTCCTGCAAAATATTGAGTCTCAGTCGGCCATAGCCCTCGATGCATCAAACGGTGTTCGATCTGTTCAATCGTCCATTACCACAACCGAAACCAATCATAGGTGGCGAACCGAGCGAATTGCCCAATTCAGAGTTGAAATCATTAAAAAAATCGCCATCCCCTTTGGTTGTATTATTTTCGTACTGATTGGGGCTCCGCTAGGCATGCTAACCCGAAAAGGTAACTTGGGTGTGAACACCGTTATTAGTGCCATTTTATTCACCTATTACTGGATAACAATAATTCAGGGTGAAAAACTCGCCGATAGACTCATCGTTTCGCCATTTATGGGGATGTGGTTCGGCAATATAACGTTGGGAATTCTCGGACTCATTCTCCTTTACCGGGTAACCAGCGAGAAACGTATTAAAGACCTTTGGTCAAAATCGTAATCATGAACAAAATCGACCGATTTATTCTCACGCGTCTGTTTGCGATTACGGCTATGGTATTGTTGATGCTGATTATCATTTATATCATCATCGATTTCTCGGAGAATAGTGATGATTTCACAGATCGGGGCGCGACCCTAACCGAGATTTGGTCGGACTACTACCTCCGATATATCCCTGAAATAATTCGTTTGGTTACGCCTGCGGCCGTTTTTGTGGCCTGTCTGTTGTTAATGGGAAAAATGGCTCAGCAACTTGAAATAATTGCCCTGAAAGCTGCCGGAGTTAGCCTTTACCGGATTTTGATGCCATTTTTGGGATTCAGTATTCTGTGTGCCGGAATTATAAGCTATATGGATGCGTACGTTGTTCCGGCCTCAAATAAACATAGAATCGAGTTTGAGCGAACGTATTTGATGGTCAGGTCTGACCGGGTAGATCGAAACAAGATATTTCGGCAGGAATCGGAGAACACCATTTTGGTGGTGAATTACTACTCTCCAAACGACTCCACGGCGTACCGAACTCAGCTAATCACATTCGAAAACGCCCGCGTTGTGCAAACGATTGAGTCGGGTCGCATGGAGTGGCGCGAAAAAGAGCAACAATGGGCGATGTTTTCTTCCACCATTCGGGACTTTCACGAAACTGGTTACAATGAGCAACGAGTGTCCTATAAAGACACCACATTACAGATATTACCGCGAGATCTAGCCCGCTCGACGTCGGATGTGTATCAACTTACCTATCCCGAGGTGCGCGAATACATACAAGCATTGGAACGCATCGGTGCGTCTGGTCTGGAATTACCACGCGTACAGTTCTATGGCAAGATTGCCTATCCGTTCTCGATTATTGTTATCACAATTCTGGGCGTTGCTATAGCCTCGGTGCGGCGCGCAGGCGGAACCGGTCTTGTGCTAGGCATCGGACTCGGCGTCATATTTATGTACCTGGCCCTTGTCAAAATCATAGAACCATTCGGAATCGCCGGCACTATTAGTCCGCTTCAGGCCACCCTGCTGCCGCACGCACTATTCTTCCTAATTGCGATCGTTACGCTCATCAAAACCCCGAAATAAATCAGGCTTCCGGGATCGGACCGCGATAGTTGAATGGCATGTCAGGCTTATCTTTTGTATCGATACGACCGTTTTGCTCTTCGTAACGTTTCAGATTGTCGGCCAACGCTCCGGAAAGACGTTTTGCATGATCTGGCGTTAGAACCAGGCGTTTCACGACCTTAGATTTGGGCATTCCGGGCATCACGGCTATGAAATCCAATACAAACTCAGAGGCTGAGTGGGTAATCATTACCAGGTTAGAGTAGGTTCCGGTTGCTTCTTCTGTTGGAAGCTCAATTTCGAGTTGTTTCTTTTTTTGTTCCATAATGTGTGTAAATCAAGAATCTTGACCAAAGTGCGAAAGCACCTGAATCAAATCACTTTTGGTTAAAATTTCAACGGATCCGTCTGGGTTGTTCACGAGTATCGCACAGGTGTTTTTATCAAACAAACTGCTGATATGATCTACTTTGGATTGAGGCGATACCACCGGAAACGGTTTTTCCATAATCGATTCAACTTTTTTAGAGCGCGTTGTGGCGTCGTCGAGCATGGCACTAAATATGCGGCTCTCGGTTAAACTTCCTACATACGCATCGCCCGATTTCACTGGCAGCTGAGAAATACTTTCCGAATGCATAATTTCGATGGCACTTGCAACGGTCTGGTCTGCAGTTACAAAGTGAACATCTTGCTTGCTACCAAATTTTCGCTGAATCAGCTCACCAGCATTCATATCATTCGGGTCACCCATGAAACCATTGGAATGCATCCACTCGTCGTTGTAGATCTTGCCCATATAGCGCGTTCCACTGTCGGGCAGCAACACTACAAGCACATCATCTTTGCCAAGATTATTCGTTCGGGCATACTCCAACGCTCCCCAAACAGCTGCTCCACACGATCCGCCGACAAAAAGTGCCTCTTTTCTGGCGAGTGCACGGGTGGTTACAAAAGCATCTCGGTCGTTACATTGAATGACCTCATCAACGTAATCGAAATTGATATTTTTTGGGATGATGTCTTCACCGATTCCCTCCGTCAAGTACGGACCAATCTGAGACTTGTCGAATTCCCGGGTTTTGAAGTACGATTTGTAAACCGATCCGACCGAATCGATTCCAATCACTTTTATATTCGGATTTTGCTCTTTCAGGTACATGGAGGTGCCTGTAATTGTGCCCCCCGTTCCCATTCCAGCGACAAAATGCGTGATTTTACCGTCGGTTTGTTCCCATAACTCTGGTCCGGTAGACTCGTAATGCGCCTGATAATTACTCAGATTATCGTACTGATTCGGATAATACGAATTCGGAATTTCCTCGCTTAGACGTTTGGCAACGGAATAATAGCTGCGCGGATCGTTGGGTTCTACATTGGTCGGACAAATACGCACTTCCGCGCCCAAAGCCCGCAATAGATTCACTTTTTCCATGCTTTGCTTATCGGTAGTAGTGAAGATACACTTGTATCCCTTCACCACAGCTGCAAGAGCAATACCCATCCCAGTGTTACCTGATGTACCTTCGATGATGGTGCCTCCGGGCTTAAGCAAACCGGCTTTCTCGGCGTCCTCGATCATTTTTACGGCAATTCGATCTTTGACGCTTTGTCCGGGATTAAAATATTCTACCTTAGCCAGAATAGTTGCTTCAATTCCCTCAACTAAAGCGTTCAATTTGATGAGAGGGGTGTTCCCAATTGTTTCTAAAATAGAATTATGCCACATAAATACTGTTGTAATCTGATTATAATTGATGGTTGAAAATACTGATTTATGTTCAAAATCTCCGTTATTCATTTGTTATTTAGCGATAAACAGATTCGGTATTGTGGTCTTCGCAGAATAAAACCGTATCTTTGCACAAAACAATAAACAAACTCAGATCTTCATGTTTTTACCTCAGAGAAAGCCAAAAGATTACGATTGCGGCTATAATTTAGACCTAATGGTTGATGCCCTACCGCGTATTCACGACCAAGAAGAACGTTTGGCATACGCGAATCGTATTGTGGGACTCATTAAACAAAGTCATATAAACTGGGTCGATCCAAACGGAAACAGCAAAGAAGCCTGGGATCATTTTTTCGAAATGGCCGATTATCGTCCGGAAGATTACGGCATTTATAATCCGTACGTCACCGGCGATCCCGACGAGGCCAGGTAGATATACCTCCAAGACATTAATTTTACACTATTTCGAGGTATTTTCATTAGTGTAAAAAATTAGCTTTTCTTTCTTTTTGCTTATTGGTGTGTAGCTATTTAGGAACTTTCAATTTATATTGAAAGTTATAATAGCATGACTCATACACACACAATGCCTCACAGTATCTACAATCTCTACAGCGAACCCCTGTCATCTGAAGAGCTCATCGATTCCTTGGTTGAATTTGATGAGCTTCAAAAGACTATAGAAATCGCTGTTGATCAAGCTACATCGCAGAAAAGGGATCAGCTGATAACGGTCACCCTACCCTTTGAGCGAGTCGATCCGCTTGCGGCCCTTGAACTTCTCGGCACGGAAAGTGAATATCAGTATTATTGGGAACACCCCGACGAAAAGCTCTCCATCGCTGCCGGAAACGAAATCGCGCGCATCCGATCCAACTCCCGCGACCGTTTCAATATAGTCAATAACAAAATTTCTGACTGGAAATCGCGTACGTTTTCATTTCAGACGCTTACGCATAGTTTAGCCGGATTGCATTTTTTGGGTGGATTTTCTTTCCAGGACAACCCTCAGCAACATCACTGGAAGGAATTCGGAACCGCACTTTTCGTGATTCCCGAGTGGTTACTCATTCGCGACGGAGAGTTATCTCTGCTAACTCTCACCAAACGAATCGACTCCAACCAGTCTGTAGAAACGTTGCTAGAAGAATTTCGTCAACGTCTGATGCAGGTTATTGATCAGGTTCGGTTGTTTACAAAAAGCGAGAGCTCCTGCAATAATGGTCATGCTAGAGAAGATGCCTATTTTGAAATCGATGCAAAACCCGAAGCCCGCGACTCCTGGTTTACGGCTATTAATTCAGCAAAAGAACGTATCAAAGCGGGTGAGTTTAAGAAAATAGTACTGGCTCGCGAAGTCATATTACGCTTCAAGCGCGCACCAGAAGCAACGCAGATGCTTAACTATTTGCGTAATGAATATCCAACATGCTACACTTTCATGATGAAAGTGAGTAAAAACTCAGTTTTTCTGGGTTCTACCCCAGAAAAGTTGGTCGCCCTTCGCGCAACATTCATCCTGACAGACGGACTTGCAGGAACAATTTCACGGGGAAAAACAGCTTCTGAGGATACCATTTTAGAGCGCAGATTACTCAACAGCGAAAAAGATCTGAGCGAACACGGCTTTGTGGTGGATGCAATCGGAGACCGCCTCCGTACCCTAACGCATAATATGGTCCACCCAGACAAGCCCGGAATTCGGAAATACCCGAACGTGCAGCACCTCTACACTCCGATTACAGCCAGCCTGAACGAGCACATAACTCCGTTGGATGTAGTCGAAAACCTGCATCCAACTCCTGCTGTGGGCGGATTTCCGCGCGAAAAAACGATCCAGCATATCCAATCTTTAGAGCAATTTGACCGTGGTTGGTATGCCGGTCCTGTGGGATGGTTGAATACGAATGGTCGTGGCGAATTTTGTGTGGCTATTCGAAGTGGCATCATTCTCGACAAGCAAGCTCGATTTTTCGCTGGCTGCGGAATTGTGACCGATTCTGATCCTGCAAGTGAGTGGGATGAAACCAATCTGAAACTAATTCCGATGCTTTCGGCGCTAAAACATGCCTGACAAAACCCCTCCTCAGTTCTCTAAAACACACAATTTGCCCACTTACTGGTCGGCGTTTTTTGTGAATGAACTGTACCGCTCTGGGTTGCGACATGTTATAATTTCTCCGGGATCACGTTCAACGCCGCTGACCATGGCTTTTGCTATGCATCCAGGTATTCAAAAACATGTAGCTGTAGACGAGCGATCTGCCGCATTTATGGCACTCGGAATTGGAATGGAGTCGGGGGTGCCGGCAGCGTTGGTTTGTACTTCGGGCACCGCAGTGGCGAACTACTTCCCGGCTGTAATCGAGGCCCGAATGTCTGGAATTCCGATGTTGGTGCTGAGTGCCGACCGTCCGCCGAGTTTACGCAATATTGGCGCAAATCAGTCGATTCGACAAGATGGCCTTTTCGGTGAATATCCTGTTTTTAGTCACGATGCCGGCGAGCCGGTGAACGCTTCCAACGATTTTCGCCGACTGGAGATTCTTGCGAACCAGTGCTGGGAGTCGAGCGTGTACCAACACGGACCCGTGCACATCAACTTCCCGTTTCGCAAGCCACTGGAGCCGGAGAGCGCGTTCTTAAAAGACATTGAGCATTATTACGGATCGGCGCTGGAGCAACGCCCGGGTCCGCTTACTAAATCTGTGCGTCTAACAAATTGGCAAATCCCGGCTGAGATTCTCACCGAAATCGCTGCCGCGCAACGCCCCGTACTCCTGGCCGGACCTCTGTGCGGATACCCTCACCTTGAGCACATAACAACATTGCTTCAATCCCTCGGAATTCCAGCTTTGCGCGAAGCCGGCTCGTTCCGGTCCGGTTCAAAAAATGATTCAATCATCGGGTTCAATGCTTTTTTGAAGTCCGAAGAAACCCAATCATTACTCTCATCCGACCTTATTATTCGCATAGGGAGCAAGCCCACTGGCAAAGGACTTGAACTCTACTTACATGCGCATCAAAACACCCCTCAGATACGATTCAGTGGCGGTTCTGAATGGTCAGATCCTTCGTTAATCGGCGGTAAATTGGTTCATGTTCCGGTTTTCGAATCACTCGATGCACCGAAAACTATCGAAATCAACACCAACCCAAATTGGGTTCAAAAATGGCACGAAATCTCGAATAAGTGGTCCGAATTGCGTGAGAAAAACTTACAAGCCGGCACCTCACTACGAGACGGAGACGTGCACCATTGCGTTTTGCAACACCTCGAATCCAGTCATAACGTGATGGTTTCGAACTCGTTTTCGGCTCGTGATATCGACCTGTTTGGCGCGCCTATGGTACAAAATCATTGTATGTTCATGAGTCGTGGTGCGAGCGGAATCGATGGAATTAGCAGTACGGCAATTGGAATTTCACTCAGCTCAAATAAACCGACTGTTTTAATTACAGGTGATCTGGCGTTTCTGCACGACACCACCGCCCTACTTTCGGCCCGACTCCTGCAATCGAACTCGCTTCGCATCATTGTAATTAACAATAAAGGCGGAAGTATTTTCCGGATGTTGCCGGTTTACACCAAAGAAAACTGGTTCAACACCTACTTCGAAACACCACAACACGTGAATTTCAGAACAATTTGCGCCGGATTTAACGTGGAGGCTCAGGAAGTTACCACTCTGGATGAACTCGATCGAATAATTCGAAAACCTGCGCCAATTGGGGTTTCCGTGATTGTGTGTCATACCGACAGCGACGCCTCCATGCAACAACGGCAGGAATTATGGAAGCAGATACCTTAAAATTGACCGTTCGCGGAATAAAGTATCGCATAATCAGGTTTAATCAGGGGCTGAAATCTGAAAATGTTCCCATCGTTTATCTTCACGGATTCGCCGGGGGCGCCGACGGATTTGCACACATCGCGCCACACCTTAGCAGAGAAGTCTTTGCAATCGATCTACTCGGTCATTCTGGCACCGATTCTCCTGAAAACCCAAATCGTTATGCACTGGATGAGCAACTAGAAGATTTACGCTTAATCTTCGAAAATTTGGGCCTTAATCAATTCGTGCTTTTAGGATACAGCATGGGTGGCCGACTCGCAATGCGATACCCAATACAAAATCGAAACCAAATTAGCGCATTAATCCTGGAAAGTAGCAGCACCGGAATTGTAAATCCGGCCGAGCGAAAAGATAGAATTAAGCGCGACCATCTGCTAGCATCGCGAATCCTAAACGACAAAAATGAGTTTTTCGTCGCCTGGAATCGCCTGCCGTTGTTTTCTTCACCAGATGACGCCCCGGAAGAACCCAAAAACAGACTAAACGAACTTCAGTTAGAACAAAATCCGGCCGGACTTGCCAACAATCTCATAGGTTTCGGAGCAGGTACTTTAATTCCGGTTTCTGCCAAAGAACTAGACCTCCCAATTATGGTTGTCACCGGAGGCTTAGACCACAAATACACCGAGATGTGGAAGACAGAATGCCTCAGCATAAAAACAGCTAAACACATTGTAATTGAAGGGGCCGGACATCGCGTTCATTTAGACCGCCCCGATGCTTATATTCAACAAATCAATAATTTCCTGGAATCAGACTTAACTACACTATTATGAAATGGACAACAGTTAAAGAATACGAAGACATTACCTACAAAAAAGCCGATGGCATCGCGCGAATCGCGTTTAATCGTCCTGAGTTGAGCAACGCATTTCGGCCAAAAACTATTTTTGAAATGTTCGAGGCATTTCTGGATGCCCGCGAAGACACTTCTATTGGTTGCGTTTTGCTAACCGGAGAAGGTCCGGCGAAGGATGGAAAATATGCATTTTGCTCGGGTGGCGATCAACGTATTCGTGGTGATGCCGGATACATCAGCGACGACGGTATTCCTCGTTTAAATGTGCTCGAGCTGCAACGATTAATTCGCTCTATGCCAAAGCCCGTTATTGCTTTGGTTGGCGGATATGCGATCGGTGGCGGACATGTTCTGCATGTTATTTGTGACCTTACCATCGCGGCAGATAATGCCATCTTCGGTCAGACCGGTCCAAAAGTCGGGAGTTTTGATGGCGGATTTGGCTCTAGCTACCTTGCCTCCATCATCGGACAAAAGAAAGCACGCGAAATTTGGTACTTATGTCGGCAGTACAACGCTCAGGAAGCACTCGACATGGGACTGGTCAACACCGTCGTTCCTATCGATCAGCTTGAGGAAGAAGGAGTTAAATGGGCTAGCGAAATCCTGGAGAAAAGCCCCATCGCTATTCGCTGTCTCAAATCTGCATTCAACGCCGACGTGGATGGTCAGGCCGGAATCCAGGACCTCGCAGGCAATGCAACTATGCTTTATTATATGAGTCAGGAAGGTCAGGAAGGCAAAAAAGCGTACTTAGAAAAGAGGAAACCAGACTTCCGTAAATATCCTTGGCTCCCTTAATAGAACGCCTTGTTAGGAAAGCTTAACCATCTCTTTAAAGATGTAAAGAATTTCGTAACTTGTTTTTTTCATTCTAACATTCTTTTGGAGTTTGAGTTTGTCATTACGAGTAAGGCTTTTTACTGTCTTATTTGTCGTTCTAGCTGGTGCAGCAATTATTATTTGGTACGGAATACGTCCCTCCTATGCTGATGCCATTATTGAAGAGCGACTAAACCTCATTGCAGAGTATCAGCAGCAACGCATCCGTGAATCGGATGTGTTGCTGTATTTTTGGCTCAAAACTACCAATGAGCTACAAGATGACTTCTCTAACGATCCCGATCGTATTGAATCTAGTTTCCACAATTACGCCCGTCTGTTGCCTGATCTTAAAGGTTTCAAAATTACAGACAATACCGGCTCAGAGATCTATAACATAAGCTCCAGTAAAACGGATCTCATCCCTCCTTTTATCGAATTAGCCGACCAAGCTTACGTTTTAAGTCAGCGACAAGAACTTTGGTCCGGTTTTTCATCCGACCGATCTAAGTTATTCTTATCGAATGAGTTTATGCATAACGGTCAAACGCATCGAATTACGGTAGTTTTCGATGCCCGTCGAGTGGTTGATATCATGACTCAGAATGTGCTACGCGAAGATGCATTCACAACCATCTGGATGCCCGACGGCAACACCCTGGGTCGTTTTCTATCGCCCAATCAGCAACCTGAAAGAACAACACGCACTTCATATGCACGGGCAATTGTTCAGGATAAAGAATATCTGGCAGTAAGTGCCTTGTTTAGTAGTATTCCACTAATGCACAGCATGTATGTGGATGTATCGGTGCTGGAACAACAAGTAGCTCAGTTGTTTAGCCAGTCACTTATTATGATTATCATAGCCTTCTTCGCGCTGGGAGCTGGTGGAAATTTGATGATTACGCGCGTTCAGCGACCTATCAAAAACTTTGTTGAAGACGTTGAACCGTTTTCAAACTATGAATTCGACCGACCATTTCGTCGCGCTGAGCTTCCTGAGTTATCGGGAGTTACCGAGAAAATGGAGCAAATACGACTTCGACTCGACCATTACAAACGCATCAATGTAGAGCAGGTTATTGTCCAAGAAGAGCGCAATCGTTTGCTGATGAATTATACCACAGAAATGGTGGCTCGAATCGACGAACGCGGCAGGTTTGTATTTGTGAATGAGCTGTTCTCTGAGTTACTCGGAGAACTTGAAATACCATCTGACAGATCGTCCGTCTCCGACCTCTTCGATCACGATAAGGTCATCATCCGAAAAGACCGTTTTACCGAAGAAATGCCAAAAGATGGTCTTACCGTAAATGGTCGGGTACTCGAAATTGAAGTAAACATCAGCGAAGAGAAAGTATATTATTTCGAGCTACACCTCAGCGATATTTACGATGAAACCAGAAAACATCTGGGCGGACTCCTTTTACTCAACGACATTACCCGAAGTCGGGAGCTAGAAAAAGTACGCACAGAGATGATTAATATCATTGTTCATGAGCTGCAGAATCCGGTTTCTGCCGGACTTGGACTCACATCGTACCTCATTGAAGAAGAGGTTCCAAGAAATGAGCAACTCGATATACTGAACATGGTTCAGGATAGTATGCACAAGCTTTCAGGCATGATTGAGCGATTCTTGCAGATTTCCCGGTTAGAATCGGCGAATATTCGCGTAGATATGCTTCCAGTGGATCTCAATACCATTTTGA
>JAIUMT010000014.1 GCA_022565415.1 Balneolales bacterium
AATTGGATTTGCTGAATGGCGATTTCCAAAAGACGTTTCCATCGATGGACAAATCGGCAACCTACTATTTGTATTGTCGCTCGGGGAATAGAAGCGGTCAGGCCGCGCAGATGATGCGCATGGAAGGATTCGATAACGTGCATAACATCGGTCGTTTTAGCGATCTCGCGGCATCAGGCCTTGAAACGAAAAGAGGCTTAGATTAACATGGATCAAATCGACGATTTACTGGCGTATAATAAGTCCTGGGCAGAGCGGGCCAAAACCGACGACGCTCAATACTTCGACCGAATGGCGGATAAGCAAAATCCGTCTATTCTGTGGATCGGATGTTCTGATAGTCGGGTTCCGCCAAGTGTTATAACCGGCGCAAAACCTGGTGTGATGTTTATTCATCGCAATATTGCCAACCTGGCGGTTCATTCTGATATCAGTTTTTTGGCCGTGCTGGAGTATTCGGTTGATGTGCTCAAGGTCGATCATATTGTCGTGGCGGGACATTACAACTGCGGAGGGGTCAAAGCGGCATGTTCGCATGAGCCGGCTCCCGACATGGTAGACCACTGGATTCAACATATTCGCGACATCAAGCGGATGTATCAATCGGAATTGGATGCCATCACAAATCCAAAAAACAGGGAAAATAGGTTGGTTGAACTCAATGTGATTGAGCAAATACGCAATATCGCAAATACGACGACGGTGCGGCGGTCACGCAAGAGAGGGGCTTCGCTTAAGTTGCATGGATTGGTTTACGACACGGCAACGGGGGAATTGCAGAGGCTTATCGAGAGTTAGAAGTTGGGTATTTGTAAACGTGGATTTTGGGGTATCAAAGTTGTTCCGCATTGAATTAGCGGGAGCTCAACTCTGAAAGGTAATTCCACGATTTGAATAGAGGCAAAATCAGCGTTTAATCGACCATTTTTGTTAAGGGATGATTTTTAACTAATCTGCACTATATTGTAGTACGAAGTTATCCATACAACGACAAACAGGTCATCATGTCATTACTAATGCTGTCGGTACTTTTATTAGTAGCCGGGTCCTCGCAGCTATATGCCGACTCTCCCAATAATACGCTACAATCCATTGTCTATCCTGAAACGATTGAGTTTCAGCACTTAGGCATGCGAGACGGACTAGCAAGTAGTTCCATTATCCATATTACCCAAGATAAAGACGGATTTATCTGGATTACTGGTCAGGACGGAGTTAGTCGCTATGATGGACACACAATTACAGTTTTCAATCCGCCTAGTTCCAGCATTTGGCCTGAACAGTTTTCATCTGATAAAGCATTCGTTACGCCTGATAACGATATCTGGGTTGGATATGCCTGGACCGATATTCTGGCAAAGTTTAATCACGAAACGGGTGATTTCGACTATTTCTACATGGATGAAATCTTGGATCCGCCCGGTGGCACAGCTCACGTTCGCATACTTGGCCACGATGAACATCAGAACAGACTTTGGCTGGCAATTCCCCATCACGGGAATATTAATCACCCCTTGATTGTCACCATAGATGCTTCTACCGGTGAACTTGTTGAAGTTTATGCCGATGAAGAGGGTGAGTCACTCATGCAATTCGGAAATTTCTTCTGGAACATGATTGGTCAGGTTATTTTGGATGGATTCGCTGTTACCGACGATGCGGTTTGGCTTGCATCCCGCACAACCATGCATCAAATTACCCACGAGGGAGAAATTCACAACTACGTATCTCCCGATTTTGGCGAAATCAACGAAGAAACGGGTAAAAGTACAGCATTCGAACTGTCATCGCGTATTTTTTTCGATCGCCCTGAGGAAACACGGGTACGGATTGAGGTTTTTGAAATCAGGGAGGTGGTTTACAACGGAGAAAAGCAGCTCTGGGTAACGACCGACTATGGCATTTTCCGCTACGATGACGAAACGGATCGTTTTTTGACGATGCCCGAATTTCCATTCATCGATGATTTTGATGAATCTGGCTACTTCTCTGTTTATCAGGATAAGGACCAACATATTTGGGTAGGAGGTTATCAGGGAAATTTCAAGATTGAGTTTGATGGGGAGCAGCACGGAGAGCCTGTAAATCTTCAGGAAGATCCCGCTCTAAATTTTACCAGAAGAGTTGTACTTATTCCTCATGCCGAAAATGATCGTTACATCTGGTTCGTTAACGGAATTAAGGATGGGAGCTTTAATGGCACTGCGGGGGTAAATGTGTACGATAAGGTCGAGAAGAGCTTTACGTTAGTACAAGCCAATTCGAGTAGTAATGAGACAATTCAATCGAATGAACATATAAGCCGGGTTCATTTAGATGATTTCGGCGGTGTTTGGGTATCGGATCGTTATTCTGGTCTGTCGTTTTTTAATCCGAACCGAACTCGTTTTCGTGACTATATCCAAGACCAGGAAATTCGCGACGATTTAGGTGCTTTTTCGATGTTTCAGGCAACGGAAGATGAGGATGGAAACATCTGGGCGGGTTCTATGAACGGCAGAGTTTACGTTAATAAGGCCGGGACCGATCAATCCGTTTTGTTTTTGAAACTGGAGAACCTCCGTCATCCAGGTCTAGAGGGCAGAAACTGGGTTATGAGATTGTATGTAGAACAGCCCGGAGTTATCTGGCTGGCAACGGAATGGAGCGGGCTGCAGCGTATTCAATTTAACAGAGAAACGCTCGAAATTATGGATACGGAAATTTGGATTCCAAACTCAGGTGAAGATGGTTATCGCGTAGGTCTTCCTCAGAATTTTGCTCGTGTTAATGAAAACGAAATCGTAATTGGTACATCGGTAGGTATAGCCATTTACCATATTGATGAAGGTCGATTTGAGTCGGTAGATTACGGAGAGGGTGGTGTGTATACCAGCGATCATAATTACGGGAACTGGAGTTTCACAGATAGCAGGGGATATGTTTGGTTTTATGGGAATAATAGGATTGGTGCGCGCAGAATTAATCCCGAAACCTTGGAAATTAAGCATTTGAATCAGCCTGAGAATACGCCCGATTCATTGGTAAGACGGTTTTCGACAGTTACTACATTGTTTGAAGATCGAAATGGCGACATCATTATTGGGGATCCGTTGATGAAGCTCGACAGAGAAAACGACTATTTTGTGCCGTTTCTGGAGGATGAGTTTATAGACTTGAATATCTATAATCAACTCGAGGATGGGTCATACATCACCGCACGTTACGGGACGGGTGTTTTCATTCTCAGCGAGGAAGGGGAAATTCTCAAACGCATTTATAATGCAAACGGGTTGTCGAGTAATTATGTGACATCGGTTAATCTGGATGCGCATGAAAACTTGTGGATTCTACATGCACTAGGTATATCATTTTATGATCGTGAGAACGATCTCGTGGTAAACTACGATCATAACCACGGATTGGACACAAGCTCGGAAACGGCTTTTAGAATGCATCATTTTCCATCGGGTAGAATGATGCCCATTTGGATCGGAAGTACGCAGAAAATTCTGTTTCATCCGGATGAAATCAGGCAACGTACGTCAGGTTATCCGTTAAAGATTACGCAGGCGCGGGTGGGCGATAGAACATTGCCGCTGAACACGACTAGTGCTGCAGCTCAGGTGAAAGAGAGAAACTCCGAAATTACCATATCATTTACAGCGCCCACATTTGACCAGGCTGAAAAGCAAGAGTTTCGATACCGGTTGGGTGAGTCAGACGCTGATTGGTCGTCGTGGTCTCGTAACAGAGAATTAACCCTCGCTAGTCTGGCGCCGGGCGGTTACACAGCCGAAATTCAAACCCGTGACGGCAATCAATTGGTGAATCCGCAGACGGTGCAGTACGCGTTTTACATTCAGCCACCGTGGTATGCGACGATTTGGGCGCAGATGTTCTGGCTGATTTTGCTTTTTGCCGTGGCCGGATATGGCGCGATACGTCTGGCGCGTTTCCGAACCGAGCAAGAATCGATTCGCCTCAGAGCCGAGCAGTCGGAGGAGCTGGCCCGCATCGACCGCGTCAAAACCGGACTTATGCTCAATATTTCGCACGAGCTTCGAACGCCGTTATCGTTAATTATGGCGCCATTGGAGCAAATCAAGGCGTTGTCGTCGGCGATGGGCGAGCAAGGGAAACGCTATTCTGAGGTGGCCTGGAATAACGTCAAGCGTTTACATCAGCTGGTTGAACAGGTTTTAGACCTGACCCGACTTGAGCTTGGAGAGCTGAAAATGCGTGTGCGTCCGATTTCGGTTAACGTCAATATTAAGCGATTGATAGACTTCTTTGAATCGTATGCCGAGCAACATCAGGTAAAACTTAACCTAATAGGATTAGAATCAGACCGGAAGCTATACGTCGACACCGATAAGTTCGAGAAAATCGTATTTAATCTGCTATCGAATGCAATTAAGTTTTCAGGCTCCGGCGATGTGGTTACAGTTCGACTTGCCGAAGAAGATAACCGGTTAAAAATCGAGGTTATTGATACGGGTCGAGGCATGGACGAAAAGACTATAGCTACCATTTTTGAGCGGTTTTCATCCAACGAAGAACCCCAAGAAACTGGCATGAAAGTACTCGGAATTGGGTTGTCGATTGCCCGCGAGTATGTGTCATTGCACGGAGGGGAGATTTCGGTAGAGAGTGAGGTCGGGAAGGGCAGTGTATTTACCGTTTCGCTTCCATTTGGAAAGGCGCACTTCGCCAGCGAAGTCATCGACGAGGACGTAACGGATGAAGAGTATGCGTTTACAGCAACGGTATCATCCGCCCCGGCTGCTTCGAAAGGGGTTTTGTCGAAGCGTGACGAAACGGTTCGGGAGTTTTTTCCTGGCAAGGAAGCGCCACTCATTTTGATAGTGGAGGATAACCGGGAGTTGGCCGGATTCATCCGTGATGTGCTGGCCGATACCTACCGCGTTGAAATTGCCTCAAACGGGAGCGAAGGTATTAAGCAGACATCGTTGCTTCGACCCGATTTGGTGATTACGGATATTATGATGCCTGAAATTGACGGATTCGGGGTGTTGGCCCACATCCGGGATACTCCGGAATTTGCGCTATTGCCGGTAATTATCCTTTCGGCGCGATCGGAGCTCGAAGACCGCATCAGAGGATTTGAAATTGGCGTTAATGCGTATTTATCGAAGCCGTTTAACACTACCGAGTTGTTGGTTCGTATCGATAATCTGCTCAGGCTGAAACAAGAGCGGGATTCTGCGCGCGAAGAGCTGGGAGAATCGTCGGAAGGAGTTTTTGTAAATGAGTCTGATTTGGCCCTTGTCAAGAAGCTTGAGGTTTACGTGCTGGAACGTATTTCTAACAGCGATGTAACGGCTGAGGAGCTGGCTACCGCGGTAAATCAGAGTCGGAGTAATTTGTATCGGAATCTGAAAACGACTACTGGGTTTACGCCGGCTGAGTTTGTTCGGGAGCTGAGACTTCGAGAAGCAGAGCGTATGTTGACGCGTAATCCGGGTTTGCGTGTCTCTGAGGTTGCTTCGAAAGTCGGATTTTCGAATACTTCGTACTTCTCTAGATTGTATAAGAAGCGATTTTCGGGAGAAGCTTAAGGATGGAGTTTTTCCACCGCTTTGAGGTTTGTATGAAGCTCGGCTCAAGCTTGATTGCTCGTCCTTTGTTCTAAGCGTGAGGCTTGTAACAAAACCACGGTCAGCTACATTTGTCGAAGTATAGATAAACCAACTTAGTTATATGAACTTCATCTGCTTTTAAGCGATTTGTGATATGTTCGTCTTTTTACATGTTCTAAGCGTGAGGCTTGGAACAAAACCTATGGGACTTATACACATAAAAAAAGGTCAGACAGCGTGAGCTACCTGACCTTTAAGATCTTTTGCTTAGCGAATGAGGTTAGTCGATTCGCATAACGCCATCCCACTCATCATTCTCAGTAATGCTAAGAACTGCATTCGGATATGTTTCTACAGTCGGACTTCCAACCCAGATATTATAGTTACCTGATAGTGGTTTATTAAAAAGAATTCCGGCTCCTCCTGGAATATTACTAGAGGCGCACACCCATCTCTCGTCGGGAGTGTAAATCAAGATAGACACATCAACGGCCTGAGATTGAGCCAGGAAACTAAGCAGATAATCACCAGCAGTGAAGTTTAGGTCAACATCAGGCGCATCATAATTAATAAAACCAACGCAACCCGTTACCGGCATTGCGGTATCGCCACCAGCTTCCACTTCGATTGTATGCGGATCGGGAGTAAAGCCACTGGTAAGATCAACTGTTCCGAACATTGGTTCAGCATGATAGTTTGGAAGTTTAACTTCTTGTGCTAGTGTAATTGCCGCAGACCCCAGAATTACAACCACAGCAAGAGATAGATTTTTTAGAGTTTTCATAAACTAAGATTTTTATTAAACGTTGAAATGCATCAACTTTAGACAACATCAGTAACTCCGATTCGCCATCGATAAGTCTAATCTTTTTAAGTTGTAATAGCAAATTTATTGACTTATTATGGTTAGATACGTTTAATTGTTAAAAACTTAGGGATGTTTTGTAATGGATGAATTGAAACAAAAGAAGAATTGGGTTCGGGGTATTTTGGTTGTCGTTGTTCTTGCATTGTATTTCCTGCCATTGGGTTTGGTAAATCCGTTTATTGTTATTACAATTTTGCCCGTTTATGTTGGGTATCCGCTTGTTGCACTTGCCTGGCGAAAGAATTCGATAAAATTGGAGTATGCAGCCTATGGATTTTTACTGGTAAGTCTAGGGTTTAGTCTTTTTTATCATGTTCAATGGTTGTTTGATATCGGAGGGGTGCAAACATCCAGTTCTACCTCAATATTTCTCTTTTTCTTTTATCCGTTTATTGCGGTTATTTTTGGACTATTAGGCTATTTAGCCGGATTATTAGCTGGTTTTTTTGTCGAGTATGTAGGTAAGCAAAATTCCGTTGAACCGGAGGCGTAGGGAGAGATTTGTTGCTGTCTCAGATAGATAGTAAACTTGCCTTCGTAAATGGCGAATATTATGATTTTGTTATGTGATTAAGATTCAGGATTATGCTCACGTCAAAATCCATATATTCGTCTGCTTAACTAAGTTCTACATTATTCTATATACCTGTCCTCGTGAAGCAATTTCGTTTATTTTATCTGTTTGTCATTCTGCTTTTAACGGTATCGTGCTCAACAGCTCAGCAGTCCTCCGATTCGCTTTCCATTGTTTACACCAGTAAAAGTCTGGATATCAGCGCTGAAACCGGAAACGCACGTGCCACCACGTGGCATCCTGAGGGTGTTTCAGTTTATCTGGTAGGTCGCGATACGCAAAATGTGGTTCGATACGACTTAACTGAACCATGGGACATCTCCACAGCTACTTTTTATCAGGAGTTCGACTTGTCTGGCGCAACTTCGACATCCCCGGCGCTCGATGTTCCTCACGGACTTTATATTCATGATGAGGGCGCTCTTATGTGGGTGTTTCATCGCACCGAAATATGGGCCTATGAAATGAGCGAGCCGTGGGATTTGAGCACGGCCAGTATGAGTTCTTATGCCGATTTTAGTGCATTTGTACAGCGTGGTCATGATGTGGATTTCAATCCGGATGGAACCCGTTTATACATCGAGGATCGTACCGAGCGGTCGGTGCATGAACTGAGCCTCAGCACGCCTTGGGACATAACTACCTTCACGCACGAGTACACCCTCGACATCAGCGATCAGGAAAAGGAAGTGCGAGGAACCGAATTCATTCACGATGGCAAAACGCTCTTGCTTCTGGATACTGTTCGCCGGGCTATCCTTCGATACACATTAACAGAAGCTTTCGACTTGCAGACAGCGACATTTTCCGGATTCTACAGCGTCGCAGATAACACGCGTTCGCCTCGGGGGCTGTCGGTACACCCGGATGAACGTACCGTTTATGTTACCGGCCGAAATAATCAGCGCATATATCAGTACATATTGCAAGATTAATCGGGTCGGGACAATTTTCTGCAAATAGTCGAATATTCGATCGAGGGTGTTTCTATATTAAGTCAACTCATACGTTAACTTGATTCGCACCTGTTATGATTCAGCCAAAACTATATGCCTTAGTTCGGACTACGCCTTATTCGATGCTATTACTACTGCTCCTTCTGGCCGTAAATCCTGTCTGCCTTTCTGCACAACCGAACGAACCTCGTAGCATGAGCACCGATTTAACCGAACATGAACGAATTCCTGTTCGAGCTGATCTTTCTGGTGATGAACCTCATGTCGACGTGATTTTGCGTTTATCGGCTGATTCTGTTCTTGCCTATATCAGCGATCCTGTTATTGGAAAATGGGTTCGAAATCTAGACACACTCATGGTTCCTGCTGGACAAGAACACGTGTCGTTTTCGGCGCCGGGTTATACAGATCGTTCATCCCGGATAAGTATGCGAAACCAAGATATTGGCACCATCAGAGTACAAATGTTAACCGAACGGTTTTTTTCATCCAGATCTGCTCAACGAGTTGCCTGGAAAGTCCACTCTACTGAAAAGAATCTGGTAGTTTTCACTGAACCGGAAAATGTTTTAACCGTTAACGGCGAAGTGCAGGATGGTGGTTTTTTTGCAGAACGATTCACAGGTGGACATCAACATATTGAGGTTCATCACCCTCGAAAAGGAACCCGAACGGTAATGGTGGATTCCGACTTTGCAAAAATGGATTATCATCCGTTGTGGATGCAGCCCACATTTGGTGAATATGTTAAGCTGGTGTCTGTCCCCGGAATGTATCATTATGACAGAGGTGACCGGGTTCGTGGTACGCTATTTGCCGGTGGGACAGCGGCTACCGCGGCAACGGCCGTCATTTTTCATGGTCAACGTATTTCCCGACGTCGTGATTACAGAGTAGCAACAGAACAATTCAGAGCAAACCCCAATCCGTCGCCAGAGTCGCTATCGAATATTCGAAACAAGTACCATACCTCGCGTAATTTGGCACGGTTTTTCACTGGCGCTTCCGTTGCGATTTACCTTACGAGCTGGATTGATGCAGCTGGTATGTTTGGGTTCGAATTCACCCCTAAATCGGAGCGAATTGATCCATTTGCTGGATTTGATTCGGAATCGGGTACCCCAACCGCTGGCATTAACGTGAGGTTTTGATCATGAATACTAAATCACCACATACTCGGGTTTTAATACCAGTTTGGGCGCTGATACTGTTACCACTAATCGTGCTGCCACTAACTCCATCAGCCAACACGCTTAACGCACAGGCACACCTAGACTGGTTACAAGAAAACATCCAACTCTCTGATGTAGAGTGGAGTACAGCTGGAAGCATGGCCTTTGGAGACATTACTGGTAACCGTACAGACGATATCATCTACTACAGAAATATTTCAGGTATTAGTAATATGGGACTGTATGCCGCTACATTCGAAAATGGATCATTCAAAGAATTCAGAATAGGAGCAGCTCAAACAGGTATCAGCCTCGAAGAAATCAAGGCAATCGCCGACTTTTCTGGAAACGGAAGGAACGATATCGTTTTGGAAAGTAAGATTTTAGTCAACGAAGGCGTGGATGCTTCGTCGGGACAGTTCATTTTCTCAGAGTATGCAGCTCCACTAATTCTGAGTTACCATGTTGATCCTTCAACTTCTACAGTAGTTGGAGCCACTGAAAACTCGCTGGTTCGTTTTTCTGCGATCGATGGTCGTTGGGTAGGGGTCAGCTCAGAATGGCAAACCGAAGCAACTCCGATTGTTACCCCGTCCGGTATTATCTTGCCAGAATACAATATAAGTGCGCTTAATTTTTATAACAGTAATTTTGAACTGACAGGTGAGGATATGCCCGGTTCGATGCAGCTACACAGTCCAGAGTTCACGGCATTGCACTTCAATTCATCAACAAAACTGGACTGGATATCGATGACTTGGGCTGGTTATGGATTCCTGACGAAAGTGGTTACTCATGAGGGGCGCAGTTTACGTCCATCTTCGCCTGTGGCAACATTTCCTTTTTTCACAAGCTCTCCGAATTTGAACGACATCACATTTAGGGATATTTCGGCAAATGGTTTTACTGATATCATCACGAGTATCGGAGTCCATTATAATGTTGGGGAAGGTGAGTTGGTGCAATCCGACGATTTTTTCGTTGATGAAAATCCCAAGAATGTTTATTGGACAAATGTATTTGGGGTTAATTCATCGGTATTGGTAGCACGAGACCCAGAAACCAGACCCGTTAGGCAAAGTGCGCTGAGATTCTATACTCTTCCTGATTGTGAGCCGGGCGAATCTGCTATTAGAGATTTGGAGCAAACGTCCTTGTTCGATAAGGTAAATCTACAATTTACGACGGCTCCCGATGCTTCTACGAACCGGTTTTTCGTGAACATCCGCCCGGTTGATGCGACTTCCTCAGAAAAATCGTATTTGCTTTCGCTTTATTCCAAAGTAACGCACACGGCTGAAGACGGATCAAACACCCACGAAATCATGCTCAATGTCGCCGAAGACGAAGCATATAGTATCGAGATTTGGTATAAATATCCGTCGGGTTGTGTTTCGGATGTTGCTCGTGTTACAACCGCGAAGCTGGAATCAACCCAACAACTGATTCAAGTCTGGCCAAATTATCCGAATCCATTTAATCCGAGTACGACAATTCCGTTTCAGCTATCGAGACCTGCTTATGTTTCCATGGATTTGTTTGATGTTCTTGGTCGGAGGGTGTACAGTTTGCCATCACGATTGTACGACCAGCTTGGCACGTATCAGTTTGATTTAAACCTCTCTGGGTTATCCAGTGGCACGTACTTCTACCGGATAAATGTGCAAAGTCGGACTAGCTACGGGTCCCAAACCGGCAAGTTGCAGTTGGTAAAATAATGGAGTGAGATGTTCGGCGAAGTTGTATTTTGTTTTGATTAAGGTCGTCCCTATGATTTGAACAACTAATCTTATTTGTTATGAATTTTTCAGTCATCGATTTCGTCGTCTTTTTCGGATACTGTTTCTTGGTTCTTGGTCTTGGACTTTTTATCGCGAAACGTAAGAAAACCGGTGACTCGGAGGGGTATTTCCTGGCTAGTAAATCGCTTCCCTGGTGGGCCGTGGGAACTTCCCTCATCGCAGCCAATATTTCAGCCGAACAGATGATTGGAATGTCGGGGTCGGGCTACGTTATCGGTCTTGCCATTGCCAGCTATGAATGGATGGCGGCAATTACACTGATTATTGTCGCGAAATTCATGCTACCGGTTTTTCTGAAAAAAGGGATTTACACTATGCCTCAGTTTCTCGAACAACGTTTCGATGAGCGGGTTCGTGCCAGTCTGGCTGTATTCTGGATTCTGGTCTACATCTTTGTAAACCTCACTTCGGTGCTGTATCTAGGTGCACTTAGCTTAGAAACCATTCTGGGAATAGACTTAATGTATGGCGTTGCCGGACTCGCCATTTTCGCGGCTATTTACACCATTTACGGAGGACTGAATGCCGTTGCATTTACCGATGTTATTCAGGTTTTCTTCCTTGTCGTTGGCGGACTCATGGCCACTTTTTTGGCTCTCAACGCATTTGGCGGAGGAGAAGGAGCGTGGCACGGAATGGTTGCTCTCTACAACGAAGTTCCAGAAAAATTCGAAATGATTTTGGATCGTTCGAATCCGCATTACCAGGATTTGCCCGGATTAACGGTACTACTCGGTGGTATGTGGGTAGCCAACATCAGTTATTGGGGATTTAATCAGTACATAATTCAGCGCGCACTTGCCGCAAAAAATCTCGCAGAAGCCCAGCGCGGACTGATGTTCGCCGGGTATCTGAAATTATTGATGCCACTGATTGTCGTGGTGCCGGGAATCGTGGTATTCGGTTACGGAATCGACCTGCTTCGTCCGGATGAAGCCTATCCCTGGTTACTAAACGAGTTCGTAGGTATTGGATTCCGCGGACTTGTTTTCGCTGCACTGATCGCAGCTATTGCCTCGTCGCTGGCTTCCATGACGAACAGTACCGCCACGATTTTTACACTCGATATCTACAAAATTCACTTCAATAAGGAAGCCTCCGAAAAGAATATGGTTCGCACCGGACGAATTGTGAGTTTTATCGCACTGCTAATCGCGGTGATGGTGGCTCCAATGCTCGCCGATTTTGGTCAGGCGTTTCAGTTTATCCAGGAATTTACCGGATTTGTGAGTCCGGGCGTAGTAGCCATTTTCATGTTGGGTCTGTTCTGGAAAAGAGCAACGGCAAATGGCGCATTATGGGCCGCAATTCTCACAATTCCGTTATCCTTTTTATTCAAATGGTTAACTCCCGGACTCCCGTTTCTTGATAGGATGGGTGTCGTGTTCCTCATTTTGTGTGCTGTGATTGTTCTCATCTCGCTTTACGAAGGCAAAAAAGATGATGCAAAAGCCATCCACATTGAAAAAGGTTTATTCAAAACCGATACGGCTTTCAATATTGGCTCAATTGGGATATGTGCAATTCTCGCGGTGCTTTATCTGCTGTTTTGGTAAAGTGGATAGTCTGGATTCGGATGAGCTCTGGAACCACTTGTTGCTTTAGATATACACCAATTACTTGCAGCTAAATGCTGTAGATGCTTAGTTGTCCAACGGATGCACACCAAAACGTTTTTCGTACATCTTCCTGAAACTGGTTGCGCTTTTGTATCCCACGGCGTTGGCCAGTTCCTCAAGGCGAATAGATCTGTCTTTGGAAACAATTGATCTTGCGACAGTTAACTTGACCTCACGAATGAATTCAGCCGGAGTTAAACCAGTTTCCAGCTGAATATTTCTGTAGAACGAACGTCTACTTTGGGAAAATTCATCGGCAATGCTGTCTACCGAAAGCGTCACATCTCGTAAGTTATTCATTATAAACTCAGTGGCTTTTGTGGATAGATTGTCACTCTCAACCGGAATTTCATCTAGTGAGAGGGCAATTTTGAGTTTTTCGCGACGAGTATAATACGTGAGCAGATTTCGGGTTTTATATAGTAGTTGCTCGGGCGAAAATGGCTTAATGATATAATCTACTACACCAATCCTAAGCAGGTGTAACTTGTCATCTTCCAATGCCTTTGCAGTGAGAACCACAACCGGAATGTTCGCCCATTTCTTACTGGCAAACAGATTTTCAATTAGTTTCTCTCCGTCCATTACAGGCATCATTAAGTCGGTTATGATGATATCAGGCGTGTAATTTCTAAGCAATTCCAGGGCTTCCTTACCATTTCCAGCCCGCTCGACCTCTCCCAATTCAGACAAAATACCGGCGACATAGTTCCTCATGTCCTCATTGTCTTCAACCAGAAGTATGTTGAAATTCCCGGATGCAGACACTTTTTGGACTAATTCCGGTTCGTAGATCATTTTCTCGACATCGTCTTCGAGCTTTTGAATTAGCAACGGATCAATATTGTCGACTACAGGCAGGGTAAGCTTGAACAACGCTCCGGATTCGATTCCGGCTACTGCCCGGATTACTCCATTGTGAAGTTGTGCGAGGGATTGACTTAACTCCAGTCCGACGCCTATCCCTTCAACATATTCATCATCAGGACGTTTCAATCGATGAAATCGTTCAAAAATTACGTCTTCTTCTCCGGCCGGAATTCCAGGACCCGAGTCTTGCACGGTTAACACGAAATTGTCCGCCTCAGTGGTGGTTCTGATTTCGATTGATCCTCCATCGGGCGTGAATTTAATGGCGTTGGATATCAAATTGTTAATCATCACTTCTACCTTCGACCGGTCGACATGAAGGATGGCGTCTTCCGCACTTGGTTTGAAAACGAAACTGTGTCCGTGATACTCTGCCAGCGATCGGAACGATTCAACTGAAATCGACGCGAGATTGTCGGCCTTGTAGTGTTCCCTTCGCAGGTGAAGGTGATTTTGTTCCGATTTTGTGAGGTCGATAATTTGGTCGACCATATCGTTTAGCCGACTCATATTCCGTTTGATAACCGATAGGTCGTGCTGTGCTTTTTCCGGAGTTACATCATTTACTCGTAGCAGTTTGTTCACAAGTCCTTCGCTTATGGTGAGCGGAGTTCTGAACTCGTGCGATATGTTAGCGAAAAACCGTTTCTGATACGAATTCGCAAGTTCCAGGTCGGCCGTCCGCTCTTGTACTTTACCCTCAAGAGTTCCAATAAGATTGGCATAATTCCGGGCCACATTGAACGTGAGAGATATTGGGATGCCCGTAAACGATAGCAATACCGATGTTATTAAAAGTCCGTGACTTACAAAGTTAAATGCGAGATAAACAAGGGTGTACAAAACACTGCCAAGTACGGTGCCAATAATTCCCGCTGCGACAATACCGATTTTTGCATCCGGACTAACCCGCCGAGCTTCCCACAATGAGTAAAACACGTATACCATTGTAGCAACCAACATAGTAGGATGGATGATATTATACCAGGTTCTGTCGATGAAAAGTGAAATGATGCCTAACGTTATGAATGTGAAACACAGGGTGGTGAGTGTTTTCCACGGAACAGTAAGATTGAAAATCATCCGAACGGATATCATGAAGAAGTACGCAATGAGCACGAGAGAAATCGCATACGCAAACTCGAAAAAGTAAAGATACGTGTAGGTCCAATTGATGAGGGTGTCGCTGAGGGTTGCAAAAGCCATAACCAGCATGGAAAACGTGGTTAGTGTTACGTACGTGTGGTGTTTACCTCTGAATTTGAATGATAAATATGCATGAATTAGTACCAGTAGCGTGAGAAGCATGAGTGTGCCGCCGAATATAAAGGCACGATGGCGTCGTTGGTAGCTTTCATAGTACTGCTCCAGGTTGACGAATATTCCGTCGCTGAACCAGGTGTAAAAATTTAAGTAGACCGGGGAGGTATGCTCTGAGTGTTCAATTAGCACATAATTAGTGCCCTCTCGAAGCATGACGCCAACGGCCATCGAATTGATGAATCGGGCAAGTTTCTCGTTTTCTGCGTTAGGCGATGGATTTCCGTTTTGAAGTACCAGGACACCGTTTAGCCACATCCGAACGGGTTCGTGTCCGAGGTGGGTGAGCAATAGCGGAAGGCCGGTAAGGGTTGAATCAGCGTGAAAAGTTAGTTCAAACCACCCGTATTTCGTCCAGCGTGGATCATCCTTCAGTTCTTTGAAATCGCGAATATCAACGGGAATTGTGTTGAGGAGGTTTTGTCGGTCACGAATTTCGGAGGGTGTTTCGAAAGAAAATTGCCATCCATCCAAATTATGGAGTACCAGATCTCCATACGAGTCGGTGTCGGATATAGAAATCGCCAATGGCGTTGATTCCTGACCTGACACGAGGTTTGGAATCAGCCAAATCAGGCAGATTAGCAGTAACTGGGGACCCATTTTAGACATATAGTCAGCTAGTGGTAATAGTAGCTGAGTATAGCTTAAATCGAGTTAAGTTGCTTAAAAAAATATTAATTTGGTCAACTCTATCGGAGACATCCCGGTCTCTATCTGAGTATTTCGGTTCAGAGAGCTTCGAATTTTCGATAAAGCCTCGGTATTACTGTCTACCGATAATGTTGCATCACGAGTGTTCTTTATGGTTTATGCCGAAGCTTTTTCCAGGCATAGGCGCCGCCGGCCGCGGCCAACAGACCAAGCCCGCCAAGTGGGGCTTGATCGGGTGGACTTGGTAGTCCTGGGGGCTGGGCGGCAAGTACCGAACTAAGCGTAAGAAGGATGATAATGCCAGCGCAAATAATGAGGAAATTTTTCATAATAAAATAGATTGATGGAGTTGCAGGATGAGGTTTACTTGATTAGGCTCAGTTTCTTGGTGATAATGGTGTTTCCAGCCTGTAGGCGGTAGATGTATACGCCTGTGGTAAGTCGACTCGCATCGAAGTCTACACTGAACCGTCCAGCCGCGTGGCCTTCGTTGTTCACCAGCGTAGCCACTTGTCGGCCGAGTACATCGTACACATCCAGTCGCACGGCGCCGGCCTGGGGCAGGGAATAGGCTATGGTCGTGGTCGGGTTAAACGGATTCGGGTAGTTCTGGCTTAGCGATACATCTTGTGGCAACGTGGTGGTTTCCGGCTCATTGCTGGTCGACTGGGCCGGACTAAACCGAAGTGAGAATCGCGGTGTGGCCGATGTTTTCATAAGGAAACCATCCGAAAGCAATTCTAATGGCGAACTGACGGCGGACTTTCTCATAGACTGATGCTCGAATTCGTACATGGCATCGGGCTGATTGAGGTTTAAATGCGTGTTCAACTCATGGTCGATCAACTCAATTACCCAGTCCTGTGTTGGTGCTGTTGGCGTTAGAACGAGCTGATGCGTGCCCGACACCGGACTGTCGAATTGAATTGGGATTTCCAGCAGTTCGGTGCCCAGTGGAAGGTGGTTAATGGCCAGAAGCTCGCCATCGGGTAGCTGAGAGGCAATAGACATCCGATTGGGAGCTAATGAAATGAGCTTTTTCGCATCCCGGGCATCGATCCCTTCAGAAGCCTCATCCGACAAATGAAACCAGGTGGTGTTGGACTGTCCGCCCTCAACTTGCAGCGAAAGGGAGAATCCGACAGGTTCTTCGTGATGCTCTTTACCCAGGAACGCGGTGGCATTGGTTGTCTGGGCTTCGGCAGGGATCACCAAGGTTGGATTTTCCGCAATGGTTTCGACGAAAAATGCATTAAATGCCCCGATTTCACCGTTGGTTAGATCGCCCATTGAGCCGTTCCAATAGACCCAGTCTCCCTCATCTCCGAGTTGTGGATCGTACACGTAAACGGACTGAAACAGACCAGATTTCGTAGTGGCATTCCAATCAATATTAGCTGCAAACGGATTTCCGAGCAGCGCCCAACCGTTAATATTCGGATTGAGGTTGGCCGTAAGGGACTGTTCGCTGTTTGAAGCGATACCTTGAATGGTCAGTACTTTTGGGAAACTCCCCGTATCGCTGCCTGGACCATCATCTTTCTGATAAACATACACAGCCGCGCCGGTTCCGGGCGTGAAAGAAGTGTTGATGTTATCGAGAGGAGTCCAGTATTCAGATGATTTACCCGATCCGGAAGTAGCCCAGGTATAAACATTCGGGCTACCATTTGAATCAGTTGCTCCTTCAAATCCTTGAGTCCAAATTGAACCAAGTAACGAGTCAAAGGTATTTTCGGAAAGTGGATTGGCAATAATTCGCCACCCTTCAGTTCCCGTTATTGTAGGAACACCGACACGGTGGCTAGCTGGATTATTCCGTAATACGGGCAGGGTTGCGCCACCAATCATTTGCCAGGTATTTGTAAAATCCCAGTTAGTAAACGTACTCATTTGGCTGAGCTCTTGCATTGTTTTGGCTGATCCCCCAGCGGAAGTAGCTTGTCCGCTTAGTTCGGTGTTCCAATAGGAATTAGTTATAGTACCCGTGTTTATACCAATAAATCCCCCTATTTCACCGTAACTTGGTAAACTTGGAATTAGACTCACACTACCAACCGAAAAAGATCGGACTATAGCCGCAGAATTTTCACCAATCAGACCACCAGTCGTAAACCTGCCGTTTACTGATCCTGCAGCATAAGAATCCACCACAGAGCTTCCAACTCTGTTTTGTCCAACCAGCCCACCTGTTCTATTTAAGTTGCCTACAACAGTGCCGGTTGAATACGATTGGTTAATGAGTGCAGCATTTGTACCGACAAACCCACCAATATCACTCACGCCAGTAACATTTCCCGTCGCATAGGAAGAGTAGATATTAACACTAGAACTTCCTACCAATCCTCCCACGCCAGAACCGGTTGCCGTCACATTTCCTGTGCTATACGAATTTTCAATTCTTCCAGTTTGACTTATACTACCAACACTGAAGCCAATAAGACCACCAATTGTTCCTTGCCCCGCAATATTTGCGGAGGAACTACTATTTACAATAACAGCTTCAAATATGCGTCCATAGAACCCGCCAACTTCTTGAACTCCCGCAATTGTTCCCGAAACTTGAATGTTATTAACTGTACCATATAATGAATAACCTCCCAGTGCCCCTGTAAAACTTTGTGAGCTGGTTATATTCACACTTGAAAGGGTGAGATTACTTATACTTGCATTTTCCAATACACCAAATAGACCTGAATTTTGATTACTGGAATTGATGTACAAATTTGAAATTGTAAAGTTATTTCCGTCAAGTGAACCTTTGAAAGGGTTAGCTTGTGTGCTTCCAATAGGTAACCAGCCTGCACCTGAATTGAATGGTTCCACATCCAAGTCAATATTGTTCATTAAAATAAACGAAGAGGATAATAAATGACGCATACTATTTAGCTGTTCTGCGGTCTCGATTTGGTAGGGTGTACCTGTTTCCCCGTTTCCTCCGGCAAAAGGAAAAGCATCGGTTGTTGCTGAGTTAACAGGAACATCCGTCGTTAAATAGGCTTCTGTGCCAAAAGCCCCATTAAATTCAAATGCTGCAAAATGATACTCGGTATCAGGAGCTAATCCAGATACGGTAACTTCATTTCCGGCTCCACTATACACCACATAATTGGCAGTTCCAAAACTATCTCCCGACCCGAAACTACTGTTAGCATTATAGCTTTCTAAATCTGATGGAGTTGCATCAACCGCGTCTTCGGCTTTGGCAACGATTATTCTACCTTCTCCATTTCCGGAAGACAGGCTCAAGGTCATTGAATTAAAACCAACATTACTGATGGAAATATTGGAAGCCTGAGTGGTTGGTGCTGTAGCGGGTTGACCGACATCATATTTAACTTTTAAGTAGTCTTCTACTTCATCTCGGTCGGCTTCACTTAGTATAGTATTATAAATGATAACTTCGGCGACATAGCCATTGAGGTGTAGCGAATTGTTGCCACGCATTCCTAAAAACAATACATCGTCAACACCACTTTGCGAATCTTTAATTCGGTTAGTCTCAGTTGTACCATTTACAGAAATATTACCGAAAGTTTCTGTTGCTTGTAGTCTAATTATCTGAGGCTGAGCGTTGGTGTAAATACCCTCGCTACCGACATCGATATATCGTTCAAAAGCACTTGCCTGACCTACCATATTCGGTATATATCTAAGTCCACCTCCACCATTCGTGTGTAGTTCAAAATGCTCATTGGTTGTAGCACCTAATATGAACTCAACAGCGGTGTTCGCAACTATGGAGCGATACACGATAAAAATTTCGTAATCACTATTTCTAATTCCTAACGTGCTTGAAGTAGGTAATGCGATGTGCTGTGCACCCATAAATTTTAAGGCATGCTCGCCATTTATAACGTTGTTCTCCAAAATGGGCTGGGTACCAACATTGACTTGCGTAGCATTATTATCGTTTCCGGACTGATCAGCCCATTCCGAGACTCTGTTCTCACCATCGACTGTGACACCCACACCTGCTTTAAGGTGTAGCTGGAGGTTTGAGGTTGGAATATCCTGCGCAATAGCGACGGATATAGTTGAGGCAAGCATTACAAATGCGGCGAGTATAAACTTGATTGTATTTTTTTGTGCTCTCATAAGACTTTATAATGATTGGTTAGGGGATCTGACAAAAAATACCGAATCTCATATGCGTAAATGTGTCAACTTTCTGCGTAAACGTGCCAACGTTGAGGTCGAAAATACCAAAAGGAGCAAGTAGGGGCATTTTGTGACATTATGGGGTAGTCATGGATTGACCTAATAGACGATAATTTCTCAGCTTGCACCCGTTTACTTTTGAAGCAACAATATTCCGAGAACACCAATATGTTGTTGCAAAGTTAACAAGCCCAGTAATTGTTTTTTTTGGGCATTTATTACCGGATTATTACCACTAATTCCGATTTTGTTATTTCGAAGTGGTAGTTGGTGGTTATTCCCGCGTTTCCCATGGAGATGGCTAATTGGGGCTACCTTTTTATACTGGTAATGGCTAGACTAATTGCCTGGGCGCAATGATTACTAGCGAATAGTAGGAGGGTGATACTATTTGTTTAAGTGAATCTTCTTACTATTAGATGATAGATATAGCTTACCTGAAGAAAATGGCAATACATATAAATGATATCTGATATCCAATAATTCAGATAGCTGACATTTCAAATACGTCGAATCTCTAGTGCTCAAATTCTTTTCTAAAAGATAGCGTAATCCAAGATATTAATAAAAACAACGAGATAGAGCGCATTATCAACCTATGTGACGTAGTGTTGTTGTAGTACGAGAAAAGCGCTTTCATGAGGGTGAAGTAATTTTGTTGAGTTTTATTATCTGGACTTCCGTCCGACTTTGTTTCATCTTGAGTTTATAGTAGTCTTATCGACTTTCTCAACACCACACCTCCAAGAAGTAGTACGTGATGGAATGTAAAAGAACATGTTTCTCTGAAGTCTGGCCTAACGAAGGCAGGTTATTAATATGCCTTTCCGATAAACCTAGCACTGCCACGATCTCTAGTCGGTCTGCCGACCAAATTCAGTCGTCTATCTCGTACGCGCCTGTACGATCATCAAGTGTGCTTACACTGTTGTTTATTGCTTTATTTTGGGTCATCCCGATTGCTTCCGCACAATATACAGTTACGGGCACCATCACAGATTCCGAATTCAATGAGACTATGCCAGGGGTTAACGTATTGGTAAAAAACACCCTACGTGGCATGGCTTCTGACTTAGACGGGCGCTTCTCCCTCCAATTGGATGAAGGTGAGCACATATTGGTTTTTTCGTTTACCGGTTATGAAACCCAGGAGATTACGGTCAGTGGTTCAGTCGATCTGGATATTCAATTGCAACCATCAAACCTGATGATGGACGAATTAATGGTAATCGGCTATGGTGTAGTGCGAAAACGGGACATGACTGGAGCGGTAAGCTCAATCCGTTCGGATGATATTGGCAAAACCACTTCGCTAAATGCAGAGCAGTCTCTACAGGGTCGGGTTAGCGGGGTGCACGTCACAACAACTTCTGGCGCACCCGGTGCCGGTTCTGCTGTGCGTATCCGTGGTGTGGGCACCTTTAACAATTCCTCACCGATCTATGTAGTAGACGGTGTTATTCTGGACGATATCTCGTTTTTGAATCCTGCCGACATCGCTTCGATGGAAATATTAAAGGATGCATCAGCAACGGCTATTTATGGGTCTCGTGGAGCAAACGGGGTAATTTTGGTTACAACTCGTACCGGTTCAGCTACTATGGATCGCCCAGTTGTTTCGGTGTCTTTGGAACGTGGATATCAGCAATTGGAACGTAATATAGACCTGCTCGACGGCCGACAGTTTGCCACTATAGCCAATGAAATCCGTCCCGGCAGTTTTAATAACGTAGATGTTGTGCCAAATACCGACTGGCAAGACCTCATCTTCAATGTGGCTCCGATGCAACAGTATCAGGTATCAATAGCGGGCTCGGGCGACCGATCCGACTATTACGTTAGTTTGGGTTATTTTCAGCAGGAAGGTATCATAGACCGATCTCAGTTCGAGCGAATTACCATCAAACTGAATAATACCTACCGTGTGAGCCCGGTATTTCGCATGGGGAATAACCTCACCTTTGCACCGTACAGTCAACAGGTGGCACCAAATGTGGTTTTTACCGCTTATCGAGCTCAACCTGTAATCCCTCCGTATTATAATGACGGCAGTTTTTCCGCAGTTCTGAATGTTGGTAACCCACTTGCTTCGCTTGCTAACGCCAACAATTATAATAGCGGTATGCGCATTGTTGGAAATGTGTATGCTGAGGCAAT
>JAIUMT010000015.1 GCA_022565415.1 Balneolales bacterium
CTGGATGACCTTGGCGGATACATTTTCGAAGATTATATCCGCAATCGACGCAAGAAAATGTACTGACGTAGTTGCTTCGCACAATTTTTATTGCAATCAACCATTTTTTCGAAAATTCCCAGAGACTACTCCAGATTACCGACATAAAAAAAGCCGAAGCTGCAACTAGTACAACTTCGGCTTAAATTTGAGCGAAAAACTGATTTATAATTCGAGTTTTTCAGCAACCTTAGCAGTTATGTCAAACTCTTGCTGCATTCGTGGAGAAGCATAAAGAATGATGAAATCACCACTGTTTGTCATGGTATTTAACACATAAGTCAAGCCCATTTCAGAAGAAACTGTGTTAATAGCTTGTTGAACTCTTTCAAGAAGCGGACCCATTAACTCAGCTTGCTGCTGTTGCAACTCTTGTCCGTAATTTTGCTCGAATTCCTGCAGTTGAATGTACATTTCTGTTAGACGTTGCTCTTCGCGGGCAACAGCATCAGCAGAAATCACAGATCGACGTGATTCAAGGCTTTCAGATTGTGTTTGCAATGTTTCCTGAAGCTGACGAAATTCGCGTCTTTTGCGATCGGCAAAGTTTTGGAGTCTACGCTCAACGGCTGCCATTTCTGGCATTCGCATCAATACACTATTAGGATCGACATAGCCGATTTTCATTTCATTGCTTTGAGCCTCAACAGAAGCCGGCGCATACAAACCCAGTGTTGTGATTGCGACAAGTACAGTAAGTAATATAAATTTATTCATGATCGTATGATTAAGGCTTCTTATTTAAGTTTTTCAACAACTCTGTTGGTAATATTTAATGTGTTTTTTCCATCAGCAGAAACAAATAATAGAATCATTTCTCCATCGCTGGTCAGTTCATTAAGAACATAGTCGAGCCCGAGTTGAACAGCAACTTCTTCAATTGCCTCGTCGATGCTAACCAACACAGGTTGCAGTAGTTCCTGTTGGCGACGTTGAACTTCCATCTGCTGGGTTTCTATCAATTCGTAGAGTTCTTCCTGTTGTTGTTCCAGAAGTCCGCGCTGACGACTTAACTCGTCTTCGCTAATAGACTCGGCCTGAACACGTTCTTGCAATGAGCGAACTTGCGACAAGAATTCTTCCTCGCGTGTATTAAACTCAGCTTCTTTGAGTTCGATAAGCTCGGTGAGCTTTCGTTCAATTGCATCGCGTTCTGGAAGCTGTTCAAGTACAGCCTGTGGATTGATGTAGCCTACTTTAACTTGTGCTTGTATTCCCGATATCGAGAGAGCCAGTGTTAGTAGAGCCAGTAGAAATATGTGCTTTTTCATAAAATGTATTTAGAGTTAACGGACAGGAAAATATCAACTATACCGCAATTTTCCTCATTGATTAATCTGTATCCCCATCTCAAGTAAAACGTCATCGCTGATGTTCCATTGTGATCGTGTGTATAAAAATAGAAAATCACCAGCCCGATCGAATACAAAATCGAAGTTATCGCGGCCAGAAACGGCCTCTACAGCTTCCATTATCCGTCTTTGGAGGGGTTCTAAAATTTGCTGTTGCTGACGAAAATATTCACCTTCAGGACCAAATCTCGAATTGATAAACTGTTCTTTTGATCGTTTCAGTGCTTCGATTTCGTTTAATTTTTGTTGTCTCACTTCGGGAGTGTACAAAATTTCACGGGCTACGAATTCTCTATCCAGTCGGTCGATGTCTCGCTGCATTTCCTCGATTTCTTCTCTCCAACCATCGGTTAATGCGCGCAGACGTTGCTCGAGCCCCGTATACTCAGGCATCTTCGACAAGATATACTCTGAGTCGATAAAAGCCAGACGTTGATTCTGAGCTTGAATCGGGGCGACATTAATAAGTCCAATTAGAAAAACTACACTAAGAAAGCAGACAGATTTCATTAGAATGGAGCTCCTATATTAAAGAGAAATTCCCATTTACCCGGCTCTATACCCGTTCCGGGGATTCCATCAAACCGATGACCATAACTAAGGTCTACGAGTCCGAGAATTGGCAAGAATACACGCATTCCAAAGCCAGCCGACCGTTTAACACTAAACGGATCGAATTGAGATGGTTTTAGATAGGAGTTACCTGCTTCTGCAAACACATATGGTATAAGCTGTAACTGTTCGTTTGAAATTAATGGATAACGCATCTCTGTGAAGTACTTGTAATACATCTGACCTCCAACTGCTTCTCCATCAACATATGGGGAGATTGATCCGCCGAATCCACCTGGGAAACCTTTCAAATCGATGTTATCGCGGTAAAAGGTTTGCTGTTGCTGAAGTGGCGTTCCACCAAGATAGAACCGGTTAAACTGACTTCGCTGACTGTCACCGAACCAACCAATGTATCCGTATTCAAATCCGTTCGTGAACGTAAGTTTCTCAATAAGGGGAATATGGTGCTGGAAATTTGTGAGAACTTTAAAGAACTCGCGGAACTGGCCAATCGGCGGCGCAACTTCACCGGAAATCATGAATTTAGAACCAAATCGTGGCGATATGAAGTTGTCGAGTGAGTTTCTTTCCAGAACCTGACGTAACGAAATCATGTTAGCCCTACCCGGTTCAATAAATCCTTCACTTCCGAACACATCAAACATTTGATATTGCAAAATGAATGTCTGCTGGAAGAAGTCATCTGGCCAGGTCAATCGTCGACCTAATGAAACATTGGTCATAAACTGCTCAAATCGTCTGTCGGCTGAGAATCGGTATAAACTATATGAAGCACCAAAGCCGAACGAATTTGGACGTCCCATGAGCCAAGGCTCAGAGAACTGGAAGTTGTAGTTTCGATAGCCACGACCCGTAACCTGCACACCAAGAGATAGCTTTTGGCCGTCACCACCTGGTAATGGTCTCCAAGCTTCTTTGTTGAACATGTTCTGAGCAGAGAAGTTATTGAAATTAACTCTTGCCGAGAGAATTACACCGAATTGACGTCCGCCAAAACCACCGGAGAATTCAAAGTTATCTGTACTGGCCGACTCGTCGAGGGCATAAATAATATCTACAGTCTTATTCTCCGGATCTGCGTCCAAATCTGGTCTGATGTTCTCCGGAACAAAGTAACCAAGTGTAGAAAGCTCACGAACCGATCGCATAATAGCAGAGCGGTTGTAATTAGATCCTGGGATATTTCTGAGATTTCTTCGAACTACATCATCGTGTGTTTTGGTATTACCAGTGAATAAAACACGTCGAACGGTAGCGATTTCATCTTCAACGATATAGAAATGTAGATCAACAGAATCGCCAGGCACTTCGCGTATATCTGGCTGAATAGTTAAGAATAAATATCCTGCATCGTGATATAAACTGTACACATCGTCGCTATCGCGATTATTGTAAAGGTTCATCTCGAACTTCTCTTCGTCGAAAACATCACCTGTTCGCATATCGAGTGATGCTGAGAGTTCTTCTTCGGTGTAAACTGTGTTGCCTTCCCAAGTCACGTTTCTTACAAAATACTGCGGACCTTCTTCAAGGACGATATCAATAGCAATACCATCTCGACGACGATTGTGCTCATACACATAAATCGAGTCTGAAATGATGCGAAAGTCACGGAAACCGTTCTTCTTGTAGAAACTAGCTAAGTTATCGAGTGACTCTTGATATTCATCTTTTTTATAGAGCTGACGACCTAATCGCCACCATGTATTCTGCTTAGTTTCCTTCAGAGATCGGCGTAGTTGTCGGTCAGAAAATGTCTCATTTCCTTCGAAATTGATTTGTCTAACCTGAATTCTTTCACCAGGATCGACTTCAAAAACCAAGGTAATTCGGTTACGGAGAGTATCCGTTTCTGCGATTCTGGTTTCAATTTGGGTATTGCGATATCCTTTTTCGGCATAGTACCGGCGGATGGTGTTTTTTGCCTGAGCCTTTGCCGATTCTGTAACCGCAAATCCAGGAATCAAATTTATTTCATCGCGCAGGTCTCTACGATGACTTCGTCTACCGCCCTCGATAATAAATTCCTGAAGGCGAGGTTGCTCGCGCACACGAATTTCGAGGTTCACACTGGAGGAAGTCATTTGCGTGCGAAGTATTTGAACATCCGAGAAAAGTCCGGTTCGGTATAAGCGGCGGATGGCGGCAGGTATTTCATCACCTGGAATCATGATGCGCTCGCCCTCATTCAAACTGGCAGAAGCCTTAATGAAAGATTCATTGTGATTTTCGGCGCCAACCACAACGACACTCATAATCTGATACTCGCGTGGTGGATTTTCAGCAGGATTAGAAATTTCGAGTCTTGGTAGCTCGGGACGATCCTGCGCCAGAGAGAGCGCAGGCAATAGTGCCCAGGTCAAGATTAGTAATATTATGGCCGAAAACGGTGTGGGTGCTGATTTTACTAGATTCACGTGTGTGATTTAAACTTGCTTAAATTCTGTTCGATTGTTTTTAAACGCAGAAAACAGACAGGGATTGTGATGATTTGAGAATTCACGAACTTCAGAGTCATTTTGCAACAATCTGGTCGGAAGTTTTTCCGAAACGTCGTTCTCTTTTCTGGTATGAGCCAATGGCTTCATAGAGTTCTTTCCTGCGGAAATCCGGCCAATAGGTGTCGGTTACGTATAACTCGGAGTACGCCAATTGCCATAAAAGAAAATTACTGATTCGAAACTCGCCGCTGGTGCGGATGATGAGGTCCGGATCGGGAATTTTAGCTGTAACTAACTCAGATGTAATGAGTTCGTCGTTAATATCGTCGGGCTCTAACCTGCCCTCTTTTACCTGGTGCGCGAGTTTTTTTACTGCCTGGGTGATGTCCCATCTACCCGAGTAACTCAAAGCCAAACACAAATTTAAGCGTTTGTTGTCGCTGGTAATGCGAATGGCTTCCTTGAGTTCACGCTGACAAGATTCAGGAAAACGCTCAATCTGACCAATTGTTAGTAGTCGGATGTCGTTGTCGTTGAGTTTCTTGGTTTCGCTTCTCAAACTTTGCACCAACAGTTGCATCAAACCGGATACTTCATCCATAGGACGGCCCCAGTTCTCAGTTGAGAAGGCATACAAGGTGAGATATTCAACACCGAGTTGGGCACATGCCTCGGTTATATCACGCACAGAATCTACTCCCGCTTTATGACCAAACAGGCGAATATTGCCCCGTGACTTAGCCCATCTGCCGTTACCATCCATGATAACAGCGATATGCCGCGGCACTATCCCGGATGTACCCAGATCCAGCTGTTGCTGACGATCTTCCGGAGTTTGTTTCTTATTTGTAAGCGTTAATGTATCCAAAATGTGTTATGCACGGTAATTGATATAGCAAAGAAAATTAGGGTTTTAAAACACCTAATACAACCCAAATCACGACTTCAGGTTATTCCCTACTGAAACCATTTCGATAAGTGCCGTAGCCGATTCTTCGCCTTTATTCCCGGCTTTTGTCCCGGCTCGTTCAATTGCTTGCTCGATAGTATCGGTTGTCAAGACGCCAAAAATGACAGGTTTTCCGAAATCCAGGTTCAGTCGCGCTACCCCATTGGTAACAGCACTGCAAACATAATCGTAATGCGTCGTTGCACCTCGTATAACAGCGCCTAATGTAATAACACCATCATACTTACCCGTTTCCAACGCTTGTTTAGCTGTTAGCGGAATTTCAAAAGCTCCCGGACAATACACAACAGTAATATCCTCGTCGGCAACGCCATGTCGTTTCAGTGCATGAATTGCACCTTCTTTGAGGCGTTCTGTGATAAAACTGTTCCATCGCGCTACAACAATAGCGACGCTCAACTTATCCGGACGAAGATTCCCTTCGATTGTTTTAATACTCATGATTGTGTTTCCTTGATGCCAATTGCCACCTTACTCCGATCCAAAATGGCATCAACCCTCGAGCGATCAACACAAACCGTGCCAACCAATTGCTCTTCAAAGGGCTTAATACCATGAAAATCGCTGCCTCCTGTTAACAGAAGCTGGTAATTATCGGCATATTCTTTGAGTTTTTTTTGAGTTTGAAAATTATGACTCGGATGGATGTATTCCAATCCGTCGATTCCGGCATTCAAAAAGTACCGAAGATCTTCGAAAATATAATAAGGTCCGGGATGAGCTAGAATGCATACTCCTCCACTTTCATGTACTGTCTCAATTGCTTGAGCAACAGTTATGTACTCGTTTTGAACATAGGCCGGTCCGCCAGTGAATAAGTACCGATCAAATGCCTCTTTACGCGTTGCCACAAACGATTTATGACGCATCACATCAGCAATATGATTTCGACTGATGGTTGCTTTGCCCGATTCCGCTCTGATGTCATCCATTTCCAGATCAAAACCGAGTTTGTTCAACTTCTTAACTATTTCCGTTGCACGTTCTTTGCGCTTGAATCTCTGATCTATAAAGAGCGTCTGCATGGATTCAGACTCCGGATCGAATCCATATGCTAAAATATGGCATTCACGGCCATTATAATCGGTTGTGAGCTCAACGCCTGTCAATAAATCCATCCCAATTGTGTCTGCATACGATTTTGCATCAATGTAGCCCTGAAGCGTATCATGATCGGTAATCGCCATGCTTCTCAACCCTTTTGAGTACACCAAGTCAACCACTTCTTTTGGAGTTAATCGTCCGTCAGAAGCTGTTGTGTGCAGGTGGAGATCCGTTTTCGTGTTAACTATCACGGTAATAGAACAGATTTAAATTGAGGTTCATCCGCAAAAAGCTCCAATGCTCGTCCGACAGATGGGTCTTTACTAAGCGACGATTTCAATCGGGCCGCTTCTCCGTCGTATCTAGCAATTAACTCAAGAAAAAGATGCTCCCGAATTGCATCTTCGTTCTCCGACATATCTTTCATTTTCTGCTCGCTCAAATAGGATTCCATTCGCTCTAATTCATCACGTAGCTGCGCTGCATCGTCCTCAGACATTTGAGACTTCAACTGATTTAAATTCCGTTGGGTGCGGGTTTCGTACGTGAAATCCGAGCGTTGCAAAAATGCCGTAAACTCTTCAAAAATCGAATCACTTATAGTTTCACCCTCGAATTCACTATTCTCAGAACGATATTCGTTTGCGAAAAAGAAGAACGAACTATGGCGAAATAACGCGATTTCGAGCAATGACAATTGTTCTGAGGAAACCTCTACATCCGGATCAATACCGACTCCATCGTACACCTTCCGACCATTTTGGGTCATGAACATGTTTCGCAAGGAATCTGCCAACTGAACCGATTCGTTTGGATTTTCAGGGTTGTATTGTGACGATTGAATCGATCTTCCGCTAGGAATGTAGTAGCGTGAGGTGGTGATTTTCAGCGATGTATTGTACGAAAGTGAACGTACAACCTGAACTAATCCTTTTCCAAAACTGCGTTCTCCCAAAATAACGGCGCGATCGTAGTCTTGTAAAGCTCCGGTAACAATCTCGGATGAACTCGCACTACCATTGTTCTGAAGCACAATCAAAGGCTTGTCGAAAAACACAGGTGATTCAGTTCTAGCTACGAAATTGGATTCCATGCCTCGACCTTGAGTTCGAACGACCTCTTCACCCGAGCCGACAAATAAATCGACAACTTTAACAGCCTCGTCGAGTAAACCACCTGGATTGTTTCGCAGGTCCAAAATCAATCCATCAACTTTTCCATCTGCTTTGAGTTGCACTATCGCTTCGCGTAATTCGACGGATGCATTTTGTCCAAAACGAGCAAGAGAAACGTAACCTATTGTTTTTTCGTCATCTAAATGACCAAAATACGTAATATTCCTGATGTCGATTTTCTCACGGGTTAGCTCGAAATCTATTGGTTCGTCGAATCCAAATCGCTCTATCGTAAGCACCAATGTGGTTCCTGGCTCACCGGAGATTACACTTTGCATATCGTCGACACTGAAATTATCAACAGCAATACCGTCTACTTCCAGAATAAAATCTCCAGCGCGAACACCTTTATTGTGAGCTGAATAACCTTCGATAGGAGCTACAACAACCAATCTTCCGCCACGGGCACCAACTTCGATGCCAATTCCGGCATAACTGCCCGTTGTTAGAATTTCAAGATTCTGATTCTCAGCTTCGTCAATTAAAACGGTGTACGGATCCAACGTTTCGAGCATTGCATCAATACCAGAACGAATTAACTTCTGGGGATTAACGTCATCGACATACCGAACCGTTACTTCCTGAAAAACCTCACTAAAAATGGTGAAGTTCTTTTTTATTTCGAAGAATGAATCTGACCGAAGAGCTGCGCCGCCCACCGTCAGACCAAAAATCAGTAATACTCCCCAGAGAACGCTTTTGCGCGAAAATTTCATAAAATTAATGCATTTATCGGATGCGCAGAACTTGTCCTACGACAATACGCTCCGACTGTAGATTGTTAAGTTGCTTAATACGATTCACAGTGGTGTTATGCGCACGTGCAATATCCCAAAGATTGTCGTTCGGCCGAACGGTGTATGTATCGCCACCTGTAGGAGCGCTGGATGCAACTGTAGTTGTTCTCCCAGCACGACGATCGCGTAACATGGCCTGCTTTTGACTAAACGTCATTGAGTTGATGTTCTGAAATTCACCAACCCGGTTCGATGGAACATAAATAGTGAGGCTTTGTCCTACTCGAATCGTGTTTCCAATGTTATTCCAGCTTCGAACTCTCCAGGCTTGGGTTCCAAACCACTCCGCGATATGACCAACGGTGTCGCCCGATTTAACCGTATACGATAACCGGGTACTGTTCGCAGGTGTTGCCGCTGATGGTGTGGATGAAGCCGCAGTTGGTGTCGGTGCTGCAGAAGCTGCAGTACGGGCTCGGGACGGATTATTCGCTGAAATCGCGACATTACTGCCCTGAGGTACTGGAATCACAATTTCCTGACCCGGAAAAATGGTGGTTGATAGTCGGTCATTAGCCGCGTACAAATCACGCACCGTGATTCCGTAACGGTTCGCAATTACACCAAGAGATTCTCCTCTTGATACAGTATGAACAACAAGCTGTCGTCGAGCGGTTTCTGGTAGATTTTTATAGGCTTCCTGAAACGACTCTTTCATTCCTACTGGAATTTTGAGCGGATAAGGCTCGCGTCCCGGAGGAGTTGCCCAACGAAGTAGCTCCGGATTCAAATTGCGAAGTTCTTGGTTTGAGATACCAGCGAATTCTGCCAGGATGTTCAAATCGACTGATCCCTGAACTGGAACTACATCATACGCATACGGTGCGGCATCCAATTTCGGATCGAAACCAAACTCTTTAGGATTCATCGCAACAATTGTAGCGGCAATGTATCCGGGAACATATCCTCTGGTTTCGCGCGGCAAATATGGGTAAATAGCCCAGTAATCGCGAACGCCACCGGCGCGTTGAATAGAGCTACGAATTCGTCGTGGACTCACGTTATAATTGGCGAGTGCCAGGTGCCAGTCGCCCCAAACTGCATATAAATCACGAAGGTGACGTGCTGCAGCGCGTGTCGCTTTCTCCGGATCGCGTCGTTCGTCGATCCACCAGTTAGCCTCAAGTCCGTAATGCGCACCAGTTGCATAAATAAACTGCCATAATCCCACAGCACGAGCGTGCGAACGGGCAGTTGGAACCAATCCACTTTCAATCATCGACAAGTGAATCAATTCAAGCGGCACCCCTTCTTCTTCAAAAATCTCCCTCATCATAGGAAAGTATACAGCAGAACGCTCGAGCCATCTTTCCATGATTTCCGGACGGCGGTTAACCAAAAAGTTGATCTGAGTTTGCACCTGAGTGTTTAAAATCAACGGTATTTCGGTTTTGCGAAGTTCAATATTTGGCGGCATCACAAAATGATCCGTTTCGAAAAGGTCTTCTTCCAAATTGAACATCTCGTCTAAAATTGCAAAAATCTCGCCATCGACAGCACGCATCGGCTCGTTGATGCCATAAAACATGTGGTACTCGGTCATTACCGTACGATACAATTCAGACATTCTTCGGCTTTGCGTAGCCTCGGGGTATTCGTCGGCAAGTCGCTGAATAGCAGACAACGCTTCCGTAATATGCACCTCAGCCTGAACTAAATCATCGCTGACTTGTGCTTCAATTGCCTTGATGTGAATGGTATAAATCCGGGCGATTTGAGCCATGATCTCAGCATCAAGTGCTTCCAGAGCAACCGGTTCATATACAACTGTGCGGCTTTCAGCTGAGGGAATTTCTACAGGTTCCACATACGGCAACCTGAAATCAGGTAATTCTGAGGGTTCTGATCGCTGAGAAAAAGCTTGGGTAGCGAAAAGAATTAATGTTGTAGATAAGAGGATCTTACGATACATGTATTGTTGTATGTTGAAACTTGGGTTGTCTAATTAGTTAAAGTACACCTAACTCATACTTTTCGGGCAGAATAGGATAATATAGCAAATTTTGACGTGAATAGAGAGGTTGGTGTCAAACATCAGCTTCGTGCCCTGTCCATCGTTGCACAATAGGCAACCTCCTTCCAATACCAAACGCTTTGGCACTTAAACGGAGCCCGGGTGGACTTTGGCGTCGTTTATATTCATTTAAATCGACTAATTTGAGCACCCGATCAACAGTTTCAGCGCCATGACCACTGCCAACAATTTCATCACGTGAGAGCTGGTCTTCGATATAACGTTTCAGGATGTCATCGAGTACATCATAATCGGGCAAACTATCAGAATCTTTTTGATCGGGACGAAGTTCGGCACTCGGTGGTTTATTAATGGTATCGTATGGAATAACTTCACGACCGAAATAACTGTCGTTCAACCAGTTAGATAGCGCATAAACCTCTTGTTTGTACAGGTCTGAAATCACCGACAATCCTCCGTTCATGTCGCCGTAAAGTGTGCAATACCCGACGGCAAGCTCCGATTTATTTCCGGTATTCAGCAAAATGGATCCGAATTTATTCGACATGGCCATCAATAGCCCACCACGAATCCGGCTTTGGAGGTTTTCCTCAGCCACATTGAACTCAGTGCCTTCAAAAAGTGGAGATAATGCAGTGCTGAACTCATTAAACAGCGATTTTATGGGCACTTCGTGAATGCTCATTCCCAACGCACGGGCTAGTTTTTGAGAATCGGTAACGCTGCCTTCGGATGAAAACTCCGACGGCATGGTGAGTCCGGTCACATTTCGGGCCCCTACCGCCTCGCAGGCCATCGTAGCAACCAATGCCGAATCGATGCCACCTGAAAGTCCGAGTATGAGATTGCGTTTTAGGCCCGACTTATCCAGATAATCGCGAATTCCCATCACCAGAGCCTTGTAAATGCGCTCTTCGATGCTGAAATCGCGCACAACATATTCGCTGAGGGATTTTAGCTGCCCATCTTTCCATAACACATCGGTGAACGAAGCCTCGAACATCTCAGTGGTTGCAACAACGCTCCCATCCGCCTGCAGCGCCATAGAATCCCCATCAAAAAGAACCTCCGTATTCGCACCCACCTGATTCGCATAAATAATAGGAATCTGCAGTTCACGTGCATGTTTTTGGAGCATTTTTAGTCTGAGGGGGGCTTTGCCTTTGCTAAACGGTGACGCGGAGACATTGAACAGGATTTCAGCGCCTTTTTCTTTGAGGCGTGCGGCCGGATTCTGATCATAAACGTGATAAATGATCTCGTTTTCGGTGTTCCAAATGTCCTCGCAAATGGTGATCCCGAGTTTGTGACCTGCGAATTCGACCACATCAAACGAACGATTCGGTTCGAAATACCGAAATTCATCGAATATATCATAGGTGGGCAGCAGGGTTTTATGCGTAGTCGAAATCAGCTTTCCGTTGTGCGCGAGCAGGGCTGCGTTAAACATGCGTCGACCCGGACCCTCATTAGACACGAAAGAACCAAAAAGTATGGCTGTATTGCCGGTTGATTGTATGATTTTTTCATTGGCACGGTATACGGCGTCGCGAAACACAGCACGTTCGAGTAAATCCATCGGAGGATAGCCTGAAATGGCCAGTTCAGGCAACACAAGCAAGTCCATTCCAGCCTCAGACGCCCGCGATAACGCACCCAGCACCTGTTTTGTATTTCCGTTTATATCACCAACAATGGTGTTTAATTGTTCAATTCGAATTTTCAAAGCAGACGTGCCAATAATAGAATGTTCTGGGTATATTGTATTTGTACATACAAGTCGTAGCATCGCAAAAAACGTTCATTTTGGGTGCTAAACGAGAAGTATACACAAAATAGCCGTTACAATTGATACCTATTAGCAGCGATTTACATCTTCATGCCGTCAAGGTAGAAGTCATTGCCTTAAACCGTCTTGAACTGGATCAAATCCGGGACGTGAACGTCATGCTTTTTCAAGAAGAACGCCTCATTTCGAAAATTGATCAGCCTGATTTAATCGCGCTGATGTTACGTATTGATGGTGTTCGTGCCGGATTCAAAATCGGATATGGCCGAGAGAACGGCGTTTTTTACAGTGCAAAAGGCGGAATCTTGCCCATATTTCGTCGCAAAGGTTACGCCAAGAAACTGATGTTTGCCATGATGCAGAAAGCTCAGGAGCTGGGGTACCACACATTTCGCTACGACACATTTCCCAAGCATTATCGGGAAATGCTGTTACTTGGACTCAAAGAGGGCTTTGAAATCACCCAAACCGACTGGAACGATCAAAAAAAAGATTTCCGAATTGAGCTCAGCGTATCCATTTCGGAGTACTTGAATCGGGATTCAGCAGCTCTTTTTGCAGAAACTGCGGAATCAGGTCAATCTGATGCAGGTCTTTGATCGGCATAAACTGCACATCCAAAATCATTTGCTGTGTTTCGCTTAACTCCGGATCACTGCCAGTCATAAGCGAACCTCCCTCCTGTTTACACAGAAAAAATAGCTCTACAGCGTGCCAAGGTGGTTTTACAAACTCCGAAACGTACAGAAGCTTTTCGGCTTTGATTTGAATTCCGGTTTCTTCGATGAACTCACGTTCCAGAGCCGACTCCATGGTCTCACCAAATTCAACCCCTCCGCCAGGCGGAGTCCAAAACGGCTTCTCGCGCGTAGGTGATTGGATATTGACCAATAAAATCGAGCTCTGTTGGACCAGAATTCCGTTGACGCGAACGCGTAGTTTATTTCCGAAAGGGCTGTCCACCTTTTTTACGACTCAGCCTGGTAATCAAGTGCCGCTTCTACAAATCCGACGAATAACGGATGGGGATTCCGAACGGTACTTTTGAGTTCGGGGTGGAATTGGACTCCGACAAACCATCGATTCTCCGGAATTTCCACGATTTCAACCAATTCCCGGTCTGGATTCGTACCTGCAACCTGTAGTCCGCAGTCTTCCAGCTGCTTACGAAGATCGTTATTCAACTCGTAACGGTGGCGGTGCCGTTCTGAAATCAAATCCGACCCATAGGCCGCGCTCGATTTCGTACCCGGTATAAGCTTACAGTCGTATTTGCCCAAACGCATCGTACCGCCCATGTTCTTGATATTCTTCTGCTCTGCCATGATGTCGATAACGGGAAACTCCGTTTTAGCATCGAATTCAGCGCTGTTCGCACCTTCGAGTCCGCACACATTTCGGGCGAATTCGATAACTGCGCACTGCATACCTAAGCAAATACCGAAAAACGGAATGTTGTTGGTCCGCGCATATGTCACAGCGGCTAACTTTCCATCAATTCCACGTCCGCCAAATCCGGGCGCGACCAAAATTCCGGAGATGCCATTCAATTTCTGACCAACATTCTCCTCTGTGAGATCATCCGACTGAACCCAATCGATTTCAACACAACAATCGTTAACTGCGCCAGCATGGATAAACGCCTCCACAATCGACATATAGGCATCATGATGCTCTACATACTTACCAACAAGGGCAATTTTCACATTCTTCGACGGATTCCGAACCGATTTAACAAACTTTCGCCATACATCCAGGTTTAAATCGGACTTAACTTTAATATCAAGCTTTTCAATAACGCGGGCGTCGAGTCCTTCGTCTAGCATCAACAGCGGAACTTCATAAATCGACTTCGCATCCAAAGAAGCAATTACATCCTCAACCTCAACATTGCAAAACTGAGCGATTTTCTTTCTGATGCTGGCTTCTAGAGGCACTTCTGCTCTACAAACTAAAATATCGGGCTGTAAACCGCTTTCCTGAAGCATTTTCACAGAGTGTTGCGTTGGTTTAGTTTTCACCTCACCTGCCGCTTTGAGATATGGAACCAGCGTCAAATGTATGGAAAGGGTGTTTTTACGACCAACATCATACCGCATCTGGCGCATGGCCTCGATGTAGGGAAGTCCTTCGATGTCGCCAACTGTTCCACCGACTTCAACAATAACCACGTCATAATGCCCGGTTTCGCCGAGTGCACGAACTCTTGACTTAATCTCGTCAGTTATGTGAGGTACAACCTGAATTGTCTTGCCGAGGTAAGCCACCTTCCTCTCCTTCATGATCACATCATAGTAGCTGCGTCCGGTGGTTACATTGTTTGGCTGGGACGTGGGCAGATCCAGAAACCGCTCGTAATGCCCAAGATCCAGGGCGGTTTCGGCGCCGGCGTCGGTTACGTAAACTTCCCCGTGCTCGTAGGGGTTCATGGTTCCGGGGTCGACGTTAATGTAGGGATCTAATTTTTGGATGGTGACTCTGAGTCCGCGAGCGGATAATAATCGACCCAGAGATGCACAAATGATACCCTTACCCAGAGAAGATGTAACTCCGCCAGTTACAAAAATATACTTGGTAGACATTGATAATTGTTTGGGGTGGATGGATGTTAAAAATAGCGGATATAATGCCGGCATTCAAACCAAAACCCAAAGTTCGGTAAAATAGCATGAGGTGCGCCATGCCTGTCGCCGCAGTCGGAAGAAATCCGAAACTTCGACTTCATTTTAACAACGTGGATTTCGTATTTTGCGAGCTATGAAAAAAGATTTGGAATATCCCCCCGACATCGAGGCAGTGTTGAATCTGCATCTTGGAAAAGACTTTCGCGAATTAGACGTAGAAACATGTCTGGCTGGCTTAAGTAAAAAGCGCAGTCGTTATTGGATTATGATTGCTGTAAATGCGTTTGCACTGATTTTTTTCAGCTATTCGTTTATTTACGAAATAACTCAGTTCAGCGACGTCGTTTACTATGCGCTAGGAACTGTGTTCGTTTTGAATGTGCTATTAATTGTATATCAGCGTAAGCAGATTTCAAAAGCGATCGAATTTCTAGATCAGAACCGGTAATAGTTAATTTCGGAAGTCAACTGCGTGTCGAACTGCGTCATTAACCAGACTTGTGGTACCAGTATCATTTCGGAATATATCATATAACTGATATGCACCGGTAACAGCGACTACACAGCCAAAAACATTGACTAACGCTGCAATCCATATTGGTGTAATAAAACCAAGTAGTGCTACGCCAACCATTGACGTTCCAAATAGTACCTGAAAAGTCGACGATACAACATATACAGGCTTTATGTATTGAACTCCGGTAACTACTCTTGTTTTCCAGTCATTTTTATAAACAACTTTTTTCGTTTTGACTAAACGGCTTGATCGAGGAATATTTGGATAATTCATGACTTTGGGGGATTTCTAGGGGTAATCTTGACACAAGTGGGACTTCACAGACAGATAACTCAACCATACTTTCGCGATATTGACGTATGTTTGAATGTAACGAATCCTAAACATTATAAAAATTTAATAAATGAGTGAAGATCAATTAATTTTCGGTCGTCATCCCATAGAAGAGGCCCTGCAAAATTCTCCTGACAAAATCGAAAAAATCTACCTAAAGGATAGCGCCGGAGGTGGGTTAAGTAAAATAATAACCCTTGCTTCTGAAAACAGAATTCCCGTGCAAAGGGTTCCGGGCAAACGATTATTCGACCTTGTTGGTCCGGTTAACGACCAGGGTGTGGTTGCTCAAGTTAGCATGGTTACATATCTGGAGCTGGAAGAATGGCTGGAGACAACGGATGTGGGCACGAATCCGGTTTTAATCGCACTTGATGAACTCGAAGATGTGGCCAATTTCGGGGCAATTTTGAGAACGGCAGCGGCAGCGGGAATAGATGGGGTTATGGTGCCGAAACATCGTCAGGCACCGGTAAATGCAACCGTATTTAAAACCTCAGCGGGCACGGCCGGAAGGATTCCTATTATTCGGGTCACGAATACGAATCAGGCAATTATGAAGCTAAAAGATGCCGGATTTTGGGTCGGCGGACTTGATGCCCGGGCGAAAACGACCATCTGGCAGCAAAATTTGGACTTACCCTTGGTTGTAATTGTGGGTAGCGAAGACAAAGGAATCCGCAAAAAGACGCTTGACCATTGTGATTTCACACTCAGTTTGCCCATGCAACACGATGTTGAGTCGCTAAATGCCTCGGTGACGGCGGCGTTGCTGTGCTACGAAATTGTTCGGCAGAAGCAGCCTAAGGGCAAGTAGGTTTGTTCTAAACATAGTTTTTAGTTCAAGAAGAGCAATGGTGTTAGTAATCCATTAGGTTTGCCGAAGTGTCATGATTGAAACAAGGGAACTATTTTTGAGTGTTCCCATCATATCGTACAAAACCCAATCCTTCCAACACACCTATAACAAAAAAGGGTTACCAACATGAAGCTGATAACCCTTTAATCTCGGTCAAGAAGTCGTAAAAGTATTACTGATTTGCAATCAGTTCAGACTCTGCGAAGAAATACGCGATTTCGATTTTTCCGTTCTCTACAGAATCGGATCCGTGAGCAATATTTTCGCCCTTGCTGTCGGCATATAACTTACGAACTGTACCTTCAGCTGCCTCAGCTGGATCAGTTGCACCAATCAACGTGCGGTAATCAGCTACAGCATTCTCTTTCTCCAGAGCGATAGGTACACAAGCGCCACTTGTCATGAAATCAACCAACTCACCAAAGAACGGACGCTCTTTGTGAACGGCGTAGAATCCGCCAGCTGTCTCTTTTGTGAGACGAGTCATTTTCATTCCGAGCACTTTAAAGCCAGCATCCTGAATCTGCTTAATAACAGCTCCCTGCAAATTTTTACGTACACAATCGGGTTTTAGGATACAAAGCGTTCTTTCAATAGCCATAATAATCTTTTTTTTCGGGTTAAGAATCGATATTCAAGACTTTAAAATTACGAATTTACGCCGCAATACCGAAATCATTTCAGTCTAAATGTTTCATAACATGACATTTATACCAATTTAATTTACCTTGAATTTTTGCAACAATATCTAGTATCGGTATGCTTACAATTAAACGATTGAGCGGAGTCGACATCAAACCTTATATAGCTGATTTAGCTAAACTTCGCATCACAGTGTTCAGAGAGTTTCCATATTTGTATGATGGAAACTTTGACTACGAACAGAAGTACCTCAAACGCTACCTGAACTCTGAGGAAACGGTCGTTGTGATTTGCTTCGATAATGATACTGTGGTGGGGGCCTCCACCGGAATGCCCATGCAAGACGAAGAGAAAATGGTTCGCGAACCGTTCGAAAAGTCAGGCTTCGATGTCAATGATATTTTTTACTTCGGAGAATCCATTTTGTTAAAGGAATATCGCGGACAGGGAATCGGATCCCGTTTTTTTACCGAACGCGAGGCCCATGCCACTAAACTTGGGTACAACATCACTACCTTTTGTGCAGTTGACCGCCCAGATGATCACCCCCGCCGGCCAACATCCTATACCCCACTCGACGCTTTCTGGTCAAAACGCGGATATAAGAAAAAATCTTCGCTCAAAGCGACTTTTAACTGGCAAGATCTCGACGAAGATTCCGAATCGCCCAAGTCGCTCACTTTCTGGTTAAAAAACCACGATAGTTGAGGTCATTTTTCGCAAATGAGGGGGTATTTTCGTATTCTTATTCGTTAATTCCGAAACCAAAGAATACCTTATGAAACTCTATAATATCGCAGCAGCGGTCATTTGTTGCCTGCTCATCAGCTTCTGCTCATCTAATGTTCCACTCGAAAGTGGACTCGAAAAAATCACCAGTGAGTCATTGGAAGTCCACATCAGAGCACTTGCCGACGATTCCATGATGGGGCGAGCTCCCGCCACGCAAGGTGAGCAAATGGCTGTAGACTATGTCGTCAAGCAGTTTGAAAAAATCGGATTGGAACCGGGCATGCCGGATGGTAGCTGGATTCAGCATTTCCCAATTCTCGGTCAGCAAACACATCTGAACACCAGTATGCGCATAACGCGCGGAAACCGTCAGGTTCACAATTTCGAATTCGGACCGCAGCTGATTGTATCACCGGCTCAGGACCAGGAAACTGTTTCCATCCAAAACGCCGAGTTGGTCTATGTTGGATACGGAATTATTGCCCCGGAAGAAGGTTGGGATGATTACAAAGGCATGGACATGACCGGAAAGATCCTGGTTATGAAGAATAGTGATCCGACTACACATCCTGACAAATTCGACGGCGATTCGCGCACCTACTACGGCCGTTGGACTTACAAATACGAGGTCGCGCAAGAAGTTGGCGCTCTCGGAGTGTTGATCATACATACTACCCCTACTGCTGGATATCCGTGGTCGGTAGTTGCAAATAGCTTTGGACGCGAGCGTTTCACACTCAAACCGGAAGGCGAAGAGCGTGCACCAACACAGATTCAGGGCTGGTTCAATGCCCCCGCAAGCCGAGACTTGTTTGAATCAGCCGGACTAAACCTGCAAGAACTCTTCGACGCTGCTGAATCACCCGATTTTGAGCCGGGTTCTTTGGGCAACTTACGAGCCAGCATTGATGTAGCGGCATCTTACCGTGAGTTAAATGCACAGAATATTGTCGCGAAAATTCCGGGGAATGATGCGATTTATAAGGACGAATATGTGATTTTCTCGGCGCACCATGACCATCTCGGTGTAGGAATGCCAATCGATGGTGACTCTATTTTCAACGGCGCCCTCGATAATGCAAGTGGTGTTAGTGCTCTAATAAATATGGCTGATGGATTTAAGTCTATTCAATCCAATCTCAAGAGAAGTCTTTTGTTTGTCGTGGTTGGGGCTGAAGAATCCGGTTTGCTCGGAAGTAAGTATTTTGCCCAAAATCCGACGGTACATCCCGGTTTTATGACAGCCAACATCAACCTGGACGGTTTGAATGTTTTCGGTCCGACTACGGATTTGGTTTCAATCGGTCTCGGAAGAACCAGTATCGACAACATTATGCTGGATGAAGCCGAAAAACTTGGACGCACCATCGCACCAGATCCGAATCCAGACCAAGGATACTTCTACCGAAGCGACCACTTCTCGTTCGCTCAGATCGGAATTCCATCCACGTTTACCATGATGGGGACTCAATTTATTGGTCAGCCAGAAGACCACTACGAAACCGTTGTTCGTCCCGAAATGAATCGTATTTACCATACAGTTCACGATGAATTCAGCGAGGATTGGGACCTCACGGGCGCGGCAAACGACACCCAACTTATGTTTCGGGTTGCATACCGAATTGCAAACGCGCCTGAAATGATGTCGTGGACACCGGGCAATGAATTCGAAGCCGCCCGCAAACGCACCTTGGAACAACGCGAATCCTTACAGTAATCAATGTTAATACCCTGAAATGTTTTCGGGGTATTTTTTTATAACATCACTACGAATCAATGAAATCAAAAATCCTTCTATTAACTGCGCTTTTCATGGCGTTGAGTACGCTTAGCGCCACAGAATTGGTGTCTCAGCATCGCCTCACAGCCGAGCGAATGCTTGAGCTGGAACGTGTGGGTAGTCCCGTCGTTTCACCCGACGGTCGCACGGTTCTGTATACCGTTTCACGCGTGAGTGTCGAAGAAAACTCAAGTGACACGAAAATCATGTTGCAGACATTGCCGGCAGGAAGCGCGGTTGAATTAACAACCGGAAGCGCTCCTATTTGGCGACCCGATGGAAATGCAGTCGGATTCATGCGCGGTGGTCAGCTATGGGAAATCGATCCCGATGGCAACAATGAACGCCAAATTACCAGCATTGAAGGCGGAATCGGATTCGTTCAATACGCCCCAAACGGACAATACATTTCATTCACGAGAAACATTAAGCTGGATGAAACCGCAATTGATCTGCATCCCGATCTGCCACAAGCCGAAGCCCGTATTTTCGATGAGCTGATGTACCGTAGTTGGGACACCTGGCACGACGGAACATACCGTCACATCCACATCTCTGCCTATCAAAATGGTCAACTTTCAGGCGATCTAATCAACATAATGGAAGGTGAAAAGTTTGATTCTCCCTTGAAACCGTTCGGTGGTAGCTCTCAGATAGCCTGGTCACCAGACAGCAGAAAAATCGTGTACACATCAAAAAAACTGCCTGGAACTGAAGCGGCATACTCAACCGATTCCGATTTATACATGTACGATGTGCAGGATGGCACCACGATAAACCTGACGGAAGGAATGCCCGGCTACGATTTTTATCCGGCTTTTTCGCCCAACGGATCGAAATTGGCCTGGTTGAGCATGGAAACACCCATGTACGAGGCCGATCGCTACCGATTGATGCTTCTTGATTTCGAAACGAATGAGCGCACCGAACTTTCACAAGATTTCGACCAGAATGTAAACGGTCATAAATGGAGTGCGGATGGTAGTGCGATTTACTTCCTGAGTGGTGTAGAGGCAACGGTTCAATTGTTTGCTTACGATTTCAATCCTCGCCGAAATCAGCCAAATATTCGCAGAATTACCGATGGGATTCATGATTATACCGGATTTGACATTTCGACTGTGCGAAACAGAACCGAATTGATTGCTTCCAGAATGTCGATGTCTTCGCCGGTTGAAATTTTTCGGGTAGACCCTATCAATGGCCGGGAAACTCCGTTTTCATCGGTTAATAAAGAGATTTTGGACGAAACTGAGTTAGGCCGTGTGGAGAAACGTTGGGTAACAACCACCGATGACAAACAAATGCTGGTTTGGGTTATTTATCCGCCCGATTTCGACCCAACCAAAAGCTATCCGACGCTTTTATATGCTCAGGGCGGACCGCAAGGCACGGTTTCGCAGTTCTTTTCGTATCGATGGAATTTCCAGGTAATGGCAGCAAACGACTACATTGTTGTGGCTCCAAACCGCCGCGGACTCCCCTCTTTCGGTCAGGAATGGAACCTCGCCATTAGCGAAGATTGGGGCGGACAAGCCATGAAAGATCTCCTCAGCGCAATCGATCATGTAGCCGAAGAACCCTTTGTCGACAACGAACGCCTAGGTGCAATCGGAGCCAGTTTTGGCGGATACTCGACATTCTGGCTAGCAGGCAATCACGATAACCGTTTCAAAGCCTTCATTTCGCATGCCGGAGTGTTTCACCTGGAAAGTATGTATGGCGAAACCGAAGAGCTTTTCTTCGTCGATCATGAAATGGGCGGAGCTTATTGGGAAACCCCAAAACCTGCCAGCTACGATAAATTTTCCCCGCATACCTATGTTGCAAACTGGAACACACCGATGTTAATCATACATGGAGAGCTGGATTACCGGGTTCCATTAGGTCAGAGTATGCAAGCCTTCACAGCAGCCCAACGACTTGGCGTGCCAAGCAAACTGCTCATCTTCC
>JAIUMT010000016.1 GCA_022565415.1 Balneolales bacterium
AAAAATACCTCGCTTGACTTTCTTCCCCGCTTCATTACGAATATAAAGAATCTGCTGCGGATGAGAACCTCGATGATGACTAAGACGAGTCGAACAACTCCCTCGCTTCGCTATATTCCCCTCAGCAAGACGACGAAGAATCTGCGGCGGATGAGAACTTAGATGAAGACAACGACGAGTCAACCAACTCCCTCGCTTCACTGTACTCCCCTCAGCAAGACGACGAAGACGACTTAGATGAAAACGAGTTTATCGAAGATTTCGGCTCGGCTTCCTCCAGAGACACTAAAATAATTGACAAATCCGATTTCGTAGAGGAAATCAACGACACCAGTAATGAACCAAGCGAAGACGACAATCCGCTTTGGACCATTCCGGGCGATTTCGAATCTGAACAAGATGAAAAAGACTCCCTGCTAAATCAGTTTTTGTCGGAGATCGACGCCACCAACGATAAAGCTGAAACCACATCATTCGGTTACGGCTTCAACGATGATGAAGACGAAGGCGACAGCGAAACAACGAATGATTTCCCGTACGGATTCGAAACTGAACCCGAAGACGATGAGACGGCAGACAGCGAGCACGAGCCGTCTCAAGAAGCAGATTCGTACGATGATAAGGCAATACCAATTTGGCAACGTTTCCTGTCCGCCGATGAAGACGATGAAGCTAACGACACCGATGAAACAATTGAAATTTCCGGCGATTCAAACAAAAATACCTCCGAAACTAGTGCCCACTCAATTGCAACCCCGGGCGCTCAACTCAACGAAGAAGCCAGACTACTCCTCTCCTACCTCAATCAAAACAAGCAACTTTTCATAGACGAATTATTCGCCGGCGACACTCAGTTTTTCTACGATTCACTCAACAAAGTAGCCGGATTCGACACCTGGTCGCAAGCTGGTCGCCATCTAACCCGAGAAATATTCATCCCAAACGACATCGATATGTATTCAGGCGAAGCCGTCTTGTTTGTGGATTTACTTCAACAGTATTACGAAGAAAATAAGTAAGGTCATTTTATGTCGAAATCAGACAAATTCGAGCGATTACGCGACATGCGCGAGAAATCTTTGGCCGGAGGCGGTCCTGAAAGAATTCAAAAACAACACGACAGCGGAAAACTCACCGCCAGAGAACGCATCAATATTTTACTCGACAAAGAAAGCTTCGAAGAAATTGGAGCGCTTGTTCAACATCGTTGCCGCGACTTCGGACTCGACAAACAGCAGTTCCCGGGCGATGGCGTCGTTACCGGATATGGCAAAATTGATGGTCGTCCCGTTTACGTGTACAGTCAGGATTTCACCGTCCTGGGCGGATCATTATCCGAAACTCACGCCGAAAAGATATGCAAAATCATGGATTTGGCCATGAAAAACGGGGTTCCGGTAATCGGCCTTAACGATTCGGGCGGGGCGCGTATTCAGGAAGGCGTCGTATCCCTTGGCGGATATGCCGAAGTTTTTTGGCGAAACAGCATGGCTTCCGGTGTAATCCCTCAGCTCAGCGCCGTGATGGGTCCGTGCGCCGGCGGTGCAGTCTACTCTCCTGCCATCACCGATTTCATATTCATGGTTCAGGATACCAGTTTCATGTTCGTCACCGGACCCAACGTGGTAAAAACAGTGACACATGAGGAAGTCTCCTCAGAAGACCTGGGTGGTGCCTCGGCGCATAGTACAAAATCGGGCGTATGCCATTTCACCAGCGAAAACGACGCCGAATGTCTGATGCAACTTCGCAAAATCTACCAGTACATCCCTCAGAACTGCGAAGAAAAAACCCCGTTGCAGAAAAGCGCAGAGCCAAATTCCCAAGCCGCGAAAGCACTAGACGACATCATTCCGGATAGTCCGAACAAGCCATACGACATCAAAGACGTGATTACTGGAATTGTTGATGCCGACTCTTTTATGGAAGTGCACGAGAATTACGCCGATAATATTGTGGTTGGATTTGCTCGTCTCGACGGACGGTCGGTCGGAATTGTGGCCAACCAGCCTCTGTCGCTAGCCGGATGTTAGACATCGACGCTTCGGTGAAAGGCGCGCGATTTGTACGATTTTGTGATGCATTTAATATACCGCTGGTCGTTTTTGAAGACGTTCCCGGATTTTTACCCGGCACCGATCAGGAATGGGGCGGAATTATCAAGCATGGGGCCAAGTTACTGTATGCTTTTTGCGAAGCAACCGTGCCGAAAGTGACCGTAATTACCCGTAAGGCCTACGGCGGAGCGTACGATGTGATGAATTCCAAACACATCCGAGCAGATTACAACGTCGCCTGGCCCACGGCCGAAATCGCGGTTATGGGCACAAAAGGAGCCGTTGAAATCATTTTCAAGAGAGAAATTGCCAGGGCCGAAGATCCAGCCGCAAAACAGCTCGAGCTAGAAGCCAGCTACGAAGAAACATTCGCGAATCCGTACAGAGCGGCGGCACACGGATACATCGACGAAGTTATCTTCCCCCACGAAACCCGGAAAAAGCTAATTCGTGTCATGGATGTAATTCAAAACAAAGTGGATACCGTTCCTCGTAAAAAACACGATAACCTTCCATTATAGGCCATTTTGAGTCTTTTCAACGAAATAGAATCGACCGGAAAAACAGCGGCTTCATTCGAGCCACTCGCAACGCGAATGCGGCCGAAATCGGTTGAGGAATACGTTGGTCAGGATCATTTGCTGGGCAAAGGCAAGCTCCTTCGCCGAGCTATAGAGAGCAAAATGATCGGATCTATGGTCTTCCACGGACCTCCGAGCAGTGGCAAAACGACCCTCGCATTGGTTATTGCCAGCGAAATGGACGCCAAATTCATCACACTTAACGCGGTTCTCGACGGTGTGAAGGAACTTCGAAATGCGGTTAGTCTCGCGGGTCAGCATCAATCCGCCTTCGGGAAACCCACTATTCTATTCGTGGATGAAATCCATCGGTGGAACAAAGCCCAGCAAGACGCCTTACTGCCTCATATTGAATCCGGATTGCTCACGCTCATAGGCGCCACAACCGAAAATCCGTACTATTCGCTGGTCGGACCCTTGCTTTCTCGTTGTCAGATGTTCGAACTCGAACCATTCTCTGTCGAAGACATTTCCTTGCTTTTGCAACGAGCCTTGAACGACAAAGAGCGCGGACTCGCTTCATTCAACGTCAAAATAGACGACGACGCTCTCGAACATTTCGCAGAATACGCCGGAGGCGACATCCGAAATGCCCTAAATGCCCTCGATATGGCAACCCGTACGTTAGGTCCGGAAAAGGATGGTTTCCGCCATATTACCCTCGATGTTGCTCTTGAATCTATCCAGAAACGCGTGGTTCGATACGATGGAACCGGCGACGAGCATTATCATTATATATCGGCGTTTATAAAGTCCATGCGCGGATCGGATGTGGATGCGGCGTTGTACTGGATGGCGGCAATGCTGGAAGGCGGCGAAGACCCCATGTTTCTATTCCGACGAATGCTCATTTTCGCCTCAGAAGATGTCGGAATGGCCGATTCTTTCGCACTTTCATTTACCATTTCGGCACAGGATGCTTTCGAGCGCACCGGGATGCCTGAGGGATTATATTACCTGGCTCATGCGTGTATTTATTTGAGTATGGCACCAAAAAGTAACAGCACAAAAGCCATTTTCAAGGTCGTTTCGGAGATCAAAAGCAGAGGTGTCGGCAAGATTCCACCTCATCTCAAAGACAAAACCGCCAGCGGAAAACAGTCGAAATACACCGGACAAGAGAATGCCTCGAAAGAGTATAAATATCCGCATGATCACGCCAATAACTGGGTAAAACAGCAGTATCTGCCTGATGAAGCCGGAAAAAAAGTCTGGTTCGAACCGGGAAATCAAGGCCGTGAACGATCATTATGGGATCGCTTGAAGCAAATCAAGGGTGAGTCGTAAAGAACTGCCGCTTAGAACTTTTCAGCAATCCGCTCATCATGTGTTAGAGTAATTCTCAAGATCTATTTCCTGATAGTTACTGGTTGAAGCACTGTTGTAATGCGAAACTCATCCCTCCTCCGAAAAAAAATAACCACTCCGGGGTCAACCGGAGTGGCTTACTTGTGAGGCTTGCGACTAAGCCTCGGTCTTCGCCAGAGTTATAATCAAAAACTGAATCCTACCAAAAAGAATGCATCGTTCGCGTAGGGGTTGAAAATCAGGTTGCCCGACAGCGTTACCGAAAACGACTCAGAAAGAGAAACTTCGCGTGAGGTTCCGATTCCAGTGCTAACAACCCCAGCTTTTGTAGTTCCATACATGGCCGATGCTGCCGGAGTGAAACCCAGCGACAAATCCAAATTGCTAATCGAGTATCCAATTTCAGTAAAAATGGAATAATCGTCGTCGTTGGTTACAAAAACCCCGGTAAATAGGGTGATTGGAAGCTTGGAAGTGCCACTATACCCAATTCCCAATTCTACGAAATGCGATTCAGATGAGAAGTAGTTGCCGGATGGATCCTGTGGAAACGTGTAATCGGTAACGACGAACTCAAAGTCTCCGGCGTTCGTAGGGATTGCGTAGGATGCGTAGAAATCAATCTCCGATCCCGCCGGATTCCCATTCGTTGCGAATGCAGCCCAGGTTCCGATGGTGAAGTTACCTGTTGTAAAGCTGATATCAGGTTGTAAGCTGGGTGAACCTCCGAAATCAGTTCCCCTCCAAACATATCGACTAGATATATCGACTCCCAAATCTACCTGCGCAAGGACAGGTACCGATGCGCATACCAGGATGCAGCATGTTGTCAAACCAATTGTTATTAAACGTTTCATTGTTGTATTATTGAAGTGATTACTGTTAGACTAGACCTTTGATAGTGATCAATACAGGGGATGACTGGTGAACAGACCAGTCTCCCCTTTTTTGTTTTTGAGCTTGATCACACACTCGTGTTGATTATGCTTTGCTGAGTAATTCGACTCCGGCAAAACTCGGATATGCATTGTTGCCATGCTCTTCCAGATCGAGTCCACCAAGTTCCACTTCAGCTGAAACCCGTACTCCCATGGTGTATTTGATTGCGCCAAATACGATAAATGAAAATGCGAATGTGAATCCGATGACAGCCGCAGTTCCGATTAACTGGGTTAGGAAAGAGTATTCGGCTGAGAATATACCCACAGCCAGTGTGCCCCAAACTCCGCAGATACCGTGAACTGAAATTGCTCCGACCGGATCGTCAACGCGAAGTTTGTCGAATGCAGCTATTGATGCTACGACCAATGCACCGGCAAATAAACCAATCAATACAGCAGATGTTGGAGAAACCACATCAGCGCCAGCAGTTATACCTACAAGTCCGGCTAGAATGCCGTTTAAAGCCATCGGTGCGTCGAGTTTGTGCATGAGCAAATTGGTGGCTATCATAGCGGCGAGTGCACCTGCCGCAGCGGCTAGGGCTGTGTTAACGAAAACAAACGAAACTCCAGCCGGATCTGCACTCAGAACTGATCCACCGTTGAAACCAAACCATCCGAACCAGAGAAGGAAGATTCCGACGGTGGCAAGTGGTATGTTGTGACCCGGAATGGTGTTAACCTTTCCATTTTCATATTTACCGGCACGTGCGCCAAGCAAAAGCACACAGGCAAGTCCGGCAAATCCGCCTACGGCGTGTACGAGGGTTGAACCAGCGAAGTCGTAGAATCCGAGTTGATCTAACCATCCGCCTCCCCATAACCAGCTACCTGTAATCGGATAAGAGAACGCAACGAGAAGCGCGCCGAAAATCATGAATGCCGGGAGTTTGATGCGTCCTGTAACACATCCCGACACGATAGTTGCAGCTGTAGCGGCGAACATGGCCTGGAAGATGAAATCACTCCAAATCGTCATTTCTTCTACGTAGGCTGGGGTAAGCATTCCAGCTGAATCAGCCGGATCGAAACCAATTCCGAATCCCCCGAAACCAAAGAAGCCGTTGAAATCACCCGGATACATAATCTGAAATCCAACTACAGCATAGGTTATGATTCCTGTGGCAAGAATAAAGACATTCTTGTAAATCACATTTACGGAGTTTTTTGCCTGCGTGAACCCACTCTCAACGGTGGCAAACCCCAGGTGCATGATGAATACCATAGCCGCAGCCATGAGTATCCACAAATTATCAATCATGAACTTGGCATAACCCGGCGATGCCTGAAACTCTTCATACGAACTGTATACCGGTGCTGTAGCTTCGTCAATTGGAGCAGCTTCCGGTTCATCATAGATTTCATCAGACACAAGCTCGACCTGAACTGATGCACTCTGTGTAACAAGTATTTCTGTTTCCTGTCCTGTAACAAACTGCGCCGCCAAGACAAGCAGCGCAAAAGCGAATAAAGTTTTTAAGCATTTTAGCATAATTGACCTTTGTTTTTATGGTTGATCAAATTTTATGCTTTATTTACTTAATGTCAATACTTTTTAACGTCTTTTAGTGCAAATACATAACTAAATTAGGTATCGCAGCAAGAAAAGCGCTTTTTTTAATGCAATTTTATTTTCTAATAGATTTTAATAATATGGATGCCATTAAGCATCTAGGAGGTTATCTATTGGTATGTTTCTTGAAAAATTGGGAACCAATAGCAGAATCAACCTGTTTTTGGTCAGTATAAATGATACTTTTGGATGGCTAAACAAATATTTTATCATCCGCTTAATACTAATTATTTCTTATTTCATGAAGACTCTTACAATAGTTGCCACTACAGACCGTCCCGGATCGAATACCCTACGTTTTGCCAAACACATCAAACCTATGTACGAAGAGCTGGGTCTCTCAGTTAAATTGATTAGCCTTGAAGATTTCCCTATCGCTGATGTTGCGGGTGGTCGATATGGGGCAGACATCCCAAGTATTAAAAAATTCAACGACGACGTTCTAAATACAGACGGAATTCTGTTTGTTATTCCGGAATATAATGGCTCGTTTCCGGGTATTTTCAAGCTTTTTATCGACTATCTGCCGTTCCCTAATTCATTTCTGGGAATGCCGATGGCTTTCGTTGGGATTGCTGCCGGTAGTTTTGGCGGTCTTCGGGCTGTTGAGCAAGCTGAAATGATTGTCGGATACAGAAATGCATATGTTTTTCCAGAACGTGTCTTTATAGCTGAGTTTAATAAGGTTTATACAGATCAGGATGGACTCAGCAAACCGTTGTATAAGCAACTACTGAAATCACAGGTCAAGAATTTCGCTACGTATCTAGATAATAATTTCCCAAAATTAGACCTGGGATAATTCGATTTAAACTGAAATTTCGATGCGTTGAGTAAATCTCACACAACTAAAAAAGGGCTGCATCAGCGATGATACAGCCCTTTTTTTATAAAGACCTACTGAAAGGCTTTCAAACTATAGACGTCAACGTGTTTAACCCCATATCAGGCAGTTTTATCAGTTCAGCTTGAGCATATAACCGACACCATGAAGTGTAACCAGATAACGAGGATCATCAGGCTGCATTTCGATTTTTGATCGCAGCTTTGAAATATGAACATCGACTGTTCGGGTGTTGGTAGAATATTCATATCTCCAAACGTGCTCGAGCAACGCGTCGCGTGAAACGGGTTCATTGGCCTGACCAACCAAGAAGCGAATCAATTCAACCTCACGTGTTGTAAGTTCGAACTCGCCATCGGGTCGCACAACAACAGATTCATTAAGCTCGATTCGTATTGGTCCGAGGGTGATTACATCCATAGGACCTGTTTTAGAATACGAATTGGCTCGGCGCAAACGAGCTTGAATTCGAGCAAGCAACTCTTTCACACCAAATGGTTTTGTCATGTAATCATCAGCGCCAATATTGAGACCTGTAACCTTATCAATTTCCTGGTCTCGGGCGGTTAGCATGATAATAGGGAATGTGAACTTATCTTCGCGAACTTTCTTGCAAATCTCGAATCCGCTGATGCCCGGCAGCATAACATCAAGAATCATCAAATCAGGCTTAATGTCGTGTACCAGTTGAACTGCATCTAATCCTGTCTCAGAAATATGGACTTCATAGCCTTCGTTTTCGAGAGTATCTTGAAGTGTGAAAACTAAACTTGGTTCGTCTTCAACGACCAGTATTTTTTTTGTTTTAGCTGGCATATTCAATCTTTGCCTTAGGGTTTACCATTTGAGGTTGCTTCTTGGAAGATGCAACGTGTATAGGGAATGTTACTGAAAAAACGGAACCTTTCCGATAGGTAGATTCAACGGTTATAGTTGCTCCGCTCAATTCTACCAATGATTTAACGATAGACAACCCCAATCCGTGCCCTTTAGTTCGAGCAGTGAGGGTGTCTTCGGCTCTGTAGAACTTGTCAAAAATGTATTTCATAGACTTTTTGGGAATGCCCAAGCCATGATCTTCCACCTGTAACGAGATGGATTGGGAATCATGAATAAGACGCACAGCCAGATACTTTTCATCAATACTATATTTCATAGCGTCCTCGACCAGATTACCCAATATAGTTTCGAAACTATCTTTATCGACCATCACTAGAGGTAGGTTATCCGGAATTACAATCACAGGATCAAAACCAGAACTTTTTATCAATGGTTGGTGCTCGTTCATATAGTTTTGAACCAAAACACCAAGTGAATACGGTTTGGGTTTTATGATGTGTTGCCCGGCATCATTTCGGGCAACATCCAAAAGTTTTTCAATCATGTGCCGTAATCGTAAAGATTCGGTATGGATATGCTTTCCGTACGTTTTTAAACGATCTGGATTCGTAACTCTACCGTCGGCAAGGTTTTCGCCCGCGGCCTGCATCATAGCCAGAGGAGTTTTGAGTTCATGAGTCACATTGGCCAAAAATCCGGCCTGACGTTCCAGCAAGCTGCGTTCTTTCTGAGCTAATATCAGCATAAGCGTAAGACTACCGAGTAATAAGGTGAGCGCTCCACCCATAACCAGTAAATTCCGGGTGAGGTTGGCTTTAGAAGCAATAACGGCAGGACTCTCATCAAAAACGACTTTAAGATTCCAGTTATCTAGCAAGTCTGGAAAGCGTTGAATGTACTGTACTTTTCGGCGTTGATAGGGCACATTTGGTGTATTAGTGGCTAGCACTTCATTTTTTAGCCAATCGTGCAACCAAACACTCATGCCGCTTTGGTCACCCGTTCCAAATGCTTCCACAAGCTGATTCGACAAATAATCGTTAATGAGGTAATCGTTATTAATTTCGAACGTTAGATATCCGACAATTTCCGTGCCTCGCGGATTAATAAGAGCGACGGTCATGGTTCGATGCGTATCAAAAACTACTTTCGTACTCCATCGATAATCCTGCAACAGTACTTTCATGCGGGTTCGCGTGAGGCCTAGTCCGTCGCAGATAAAATCGGGAACATCGCCGGCGGTAGTCAATTTTCTTGTGGTAGGATCAAATCTTTGAATTGCCCCCTGGGTTGAACAGTTGTCGAAATCCGGATAGGCAAAATAAACTGTACCGAATAACGGATCTTCCGTTGCGTCGAACAAAACATCGGCTAGTGAAGTATTTAGAGGCAAACGCTGATCAAATTCATCATGAAGCTGCTCCATGTTTAGCTTCCAGATACCTGCAACTGGCGCCCTGAATCGGCTTCTGGTTGTAAATGAAAAGTCGGAGAGCTGTGCTTTTTGTCTGTCTGCGGCGGCGCTTATTGTCGATTCGTGGAGTGCATACAAAGAATACACGTTCATACCGGTTAAGCCGATGATAGCCAATGCCGCCATCGTTAGTAAAATCCACCGGAATCTTAAATATTTCTTCATAGGACGTCAACTCGGACTGAAAATGATATTACATTCGAACATTAAATATACAAAAATGTGTTTCATATTCTGCTGAATGAGGCATTCTAGCGTAATAGTTCATAACTATTTACATGAAGCTTTAATAACGGCTACGCATATCGTTTTCTTTTTTAACATATTGGCTTGTTCATTTGTGATAACTTACCACGTGCCATCAACTAATTTGTTTTCAAACTGTTACCAACCATTTATATGATACGACTAGCAACAATTTTGCAACTTTTGGTTCTTATCTCGTTTACATCAATTGCAAACGCTCAAGACAGTAACGACCCGGTTTTACTACACTATTGGTCGTTTAATAATGTGAATTCATTTGAAACTCCCGACGTCACAATCGGAAATGGTGAGTTAATCGCGAATCTTGTTGGCAACACCGAGATAACAACAGGAACCGGACAGGATTTCGTCGGCGAAAATGCTCGGAACAATGATACTGCCGGTGCGCATTTGCGATTTAACAATCCGATTGGGTCTAGGCTTACATTTTCAGTTCCGACCTCAGGTTACGATAACATTGTGTTCAAATATGAAACTCGTCGTTCTGGAAGCGGTGCCGACACTCAGTTTATCACGTACACCACCGACGGGACCAGTTACAACGCACTTCGAATACTGGAAGTAACCGAAACTCCGACGGTAATTACACTCGATTTCAGCGACTTCCCCGAAGTTAACGACAACCCCGACTTTTCTATTAGGTTTGAATTTAACGACACAACCGATCCCCCTAATCTGGCCGGAAACAACCGTTTTGATAATGTTACGGTTGATGGGATACCACTTGACGGTACAAATCTGCCTCCTTTTTTGGTGAATACCGTAGATTTGAAGGAAATCGTAGCCAAAGAATCTATCAGCATTCGTGACTTAATCGAATCGTTATTTGAAGACCCCGAAGATGATGAATTAACCTTTACATTTAATGTTGATAAATCAGACGTTGCTGGTGTTGCTCAGTCGGGAGATGACATCCGGCTGGAAGGTCGCATAGCTGGGGAAACACTATTAACTGTGTCTGCCTCAGACGGAGAAAACCTACCCGTTTCAACAACTATTCGGGTTTTGGTATATCCCGATCCATTTTTTGCAGAAGCAGCTGTCAATGACAATTTCTATTACATGTTCGATGAGTGGAGCGAAGACGAGCCCGAAGGAAGCTTTCCCGATCACATGCTCTTCCTGCAATCTAATATTTCCGATCCGGGTGCGTATGATGATTTACTTTACGCTTATCAAATTCCCGAAGCCGAATACGCAGCCGAAGATGCGGGCAACGTTGGATTTCCTTACAAAAATTCGGCTCGATCAAGAATTAACGGACTCGGTGCGGATGGTATTTCATTGATAAACACGGGCAGAGACCGGGATCTTGGCGGTGTATTAATATCGGCCGACATCAATAAGTCCGAATTCTACACACTTGTTACATTTGAAGCCTCCACCCTTCGTGCCAATTCTCGCGTGTACGGATTGCGCTTGCAGCACAGAACCGTCCGAAAAGATGGCGATACCGGCTACGTGTTTTCCGAGTGGAAAGATGCTATGGTCGGTAGTCAAATTGTTGAGTATGAGCGATCTGAGGTGATTGATGAATTAAGTTCTTCGGAGTACCCACATTATTTCTCCGTAGAAAGCGATGAGCATGTCCAATTTTTGCTTCGTTATTATTATACCGGCGAGCGCTTAAGCGAGACAAGTGGTGCCAGAGATATGATTCGCTTAGCCAGTTTTAACATTAGCAAAGTTCCAGTGAATTCGATTGAAGAACCAACAGCACTCCCATCCGTGGTTGTGTTGGACCAAAACTACCCAAACCCGTTTAATCCGAGTACTACGATTGGGTTTTCCCTACCCGAGTCGCAACACATTAACTTAACAGTTTTCGATATACTGGGAAGAAAAATCAGCACCCTAGTCGAAGAGGTTCTACCAGCAGGCCAGCATTCAGTTAATCTGGATGCGAGTAACCTCAGCAGTGGTTTATATATTTACAGACTCCAAACGCAGAATGGCACTATATCGCGAACCATGTCGTTAATAAAGTAGAACACGAACAACTAATTGAATTCCAGCAGAAAAGCGCATTTTCGCGTTCTTAACGTTTGCTGAATTGCTATTGGTTGACTATGTTATTCGAGGCGTTCCATTCTTTAAAATGGAATGCTAAATTATCACCTGCAACAGAAACTTGAGAAGAGATATATGAAAAAATCATTACAGAACATGAATCGGTCTGTTAAGACCGTTGCAAGATCATTTGCTTTAACAGCAATTCTTGCAAGTGGATTGGCATTAGCGCCTGCCACACAAGCACAACACGCTATCGGCGATCCTATCTGGGTTGTTGAAGGATTCGGACCGGAGGCTTGGTTTTCCGGATCTGGAAACCAGGTTCGTGGTATTGCCTTAAACCCTGCTACTGGCAACGTACTTGTTCCATCGCGTGCTGATGGCATACGAGTTGAACAATTAAATCCAGCAACTGGTGAATCACTAGGATCTCTAAATACCGATGGAATTTCTGGCGGTATTTTACCCCTAAACCGAATTGCCGTCACCGATGATGGACAAATTTTTGCAACCAACCTGATATTAGACTCAGGCACCGATTTCACCATCTGGTACTGGTCGGATGAGAACGCAGATCCAGTTGCGTTGTTTGTGGGTAACCCGACCCCAAACAAGCGTTATGGTGATGGTATCGGCGTTGCAGGAACCGGCGATAATGTCGAATTATATGTTTCTGGTACTTTTACCAACAACATCGCAATATTTTCATTTGATGGTGAAGAACTGGATCAAACTCCACGTGTTGTAACCATACCCGAAGATGCAGCAAACGCAAGCATCATTCGAGTTCCGAACTCAGATTACGCATGGATTAATGGTCGCGACCAAGTAGCCCGTAAAATCAACTTGGAAACAGGCGATATTGTTGCTTCAATCCCTTCAGATGTATTGCCACTTAGCTTTGGCGACATCGATTACATCGCAGCTAACGGTCGTGAGTTTTTGCTTGCAGGTATCGCTGCTGTTGAAGACAACAACTTCCTTCTTATTGATGTATCTGACGATACCAACCCAGTACTTATCGCTGAAACCGGAAATATTGGCCTGGGCGAAAACATGTTCAGAACAGCTGGTGTTTCTATTGATAGTGAGAATGAAATCGCTTATGTATTGGCAACAAATGTTGCGGTAGCTGCTTACGACTTGAGCGATGCACTTCAGATTACGGTTAGTATTGAGCACGACACAACAACTCCTCAAGCTTTTGTATTGCAACAAAACTTCCCTAACCCATTTAACCCAACAACTAATATTGAGTTCTCATTGCCAAATGCAGAACATGTACAATTGAACGTGTACAACATGTTAGGTCAGCAAGTGGCTACAGTGGTTAATGAAGTTCGCGGTGCCGGCTCACATACCGTTCGCTTCGATGCAAGTGGACTTGGATCTGGTGTTTACATCTATCGCTTACAAGCTGGCGAGCATATTGCCAACATGCGTATGACCTTAGTTAAATAAGACACCCGCCTGAAAAAACTCTTAAAGGCCACTTTCGGAATTTCCGGAAGTGGCTTTTATATTTTAGTACCTTTTCGTTTGTTTTCAGATGCTGAGGTAAATATTTTAAACAGGTAAGTCATCACTGCTATTAATTATCATTTACAGAAAACACCTGAACCCATGAAAACATTATTTATGATGTTGATGCTCTCCATAATTGCGACTGGTTGTGTCAACGCCGACTCTACTAAAACCCACAAACCCGTCCTGAACGGACTGGATGTTTTAGAAAATGAAAACTTCGAATCGTTGCAAGGCAAACGTGTAGGCCTCATCACCAATGCAACCGGAGTTAATCTTACGTTAGAATCTAACATCGACCTCTTACACAATTCTCCAAACGTAGAACTGGCAGCGCTTTTCGGTCCAGAACACGGTGTTAGAGGCGATATCAATGCCGGCGACTATGTCGAGACTTATATCGACGAGAAAACCGGTGTAACTGTTTTTTCCGTTTATGGCGCAACCCGTAAGCCAACCCAAGAAATGCTGGAAGGACTGGATGTGCTAATCTACGACATTCAGGATGTGGGTTCCCGTTCATATACATTCATTTCAACAATGGGACTCGCCATGGAAGCCGCTGCCGAAAAGGGCATCGAGTTCTGGGTACTGGACCGTCCAAATCCACTTGGTGGCAAAATTGAAGGTAACATTACAGAACCCGATTATATCTCGTTTGTGAGCCAATTCAAAATACCATATGTGTACGGAATGACATCTGGCGAACTTGCAGTAATGCTAAACGAAGAAGGTATGCTGGAAGACAGTGCAAAAGTTGATCTCACCGTCGTTGAAATGCAAAACTGGAATCGGGGCATGAATTTCGAAGAAACAGGTCTGCCTTGGGTGCCAACATCACCGCACATCCCACACCGTCATACCGCTGTATACTATACCGCAACTGGTATTATGGGCGAACTTCACACCTTGAGCGAAGGCGTTGGCTATACCATGCCGTTTGAGCTGATGGGTGCTACTTATCTGGATTCGCACGAAATAACAGACCGAATGAACAACCTCGGACTCGAAGGCATAACCTTCCGACCGAAAACCTGGAGACCGTACTACGGTAGAAATCAGGGTGAAGTATTGCATGGCGTTCAGATGTACATTTTCGACTGGTCGAAGGTAAACATTATGAGTCTTCAGTTTCTTTTCATGCAGGAAGTTCACGCGCTGCACCCAGACATGGATCCATTTGACACATCTGCAGCGCGTATCAGAATGTTCGATCGTGTAGCTGGATCTAGCACCGTTCGCGAATTATTCAGCCAGAATTACCGGTACTCAGACATTGAGGAATTCCTGAACAAAGACATTGAAAGCTTCCGAGCCCTCTCTTCTCAGTACTATTTATATCCATAATTTTTAAAAGCAGGATTTTTTTAAGTCCTGCTTTTTTTTCAGTTTATTTCGGTCAATACTATGCGCGGCCAACGTGAATTTGCTCGGCCAAGACGCATGAAACAAATTGTTAAAATCGGCACGTGCCATAAATAAGCCAAAACATGTCTGAACAAAAAGGAAAGAATACCAATCCATGGGCATGGATTCCGTCACTCTACTTCGCACAAGGTATCCCATATGTAGTCGTAATGCTTGTATCTGTAATTATGTACAAGCGATTGGGTATTTCAAATGCGGAAATCGCTTTATATACAAGCTGGTTGTACCTCCCCTGGGTAATCAAACCACTTTGGAGTCCTTTAGTTGATCTCGTAAAAACGAAACGCTGGTGGATTGTCGCCATGCAACTACTGGTCGGTGCCGGTCTTGCCGGTATTGCCTTCACCATCCCAGCACCGAATTTCTTCCAATGGACACTGGCATTCATGTGGTTACTGGCGTTCAGTTCTGCCACACACGATATCGCTGCCGACGGATTGTACATGCTCGCCCTTTCGAAACACAAACAGGCATGGTTTGTGGGGGTTAGAAGTACCTTTTATCGAATTGCGATGATTACCGGTCAGGGTATTCTGATTATTTTCGCCGGCTATATTGAAAGTACTACTGGTTTAGAAAATGTTGAAATAGAGGTTAGTGCCACGAATACGGAACTGGTCCAACAGGTGCACCCCTCCCAGATATCAATAGATGCTCAAGACGGACCGTTACGGATAATTACCTTCCCTGAAACACTGGAAATGAGTGTAGAACGGCAGGACATTGCCTATGTTGACTCGATTGTTGGCCTCGCCCGCGATTGGAACGTAAGACAAAACTTCTACCAAATCGACGGCATGGTGGCCAGTGAAACACTCGACAGCGGACTCGAAGAAGTTACTGAGGGAGCACGCCAAGGATGGTGGAGCAGGGTCGTAGCAAGCAACCTCGAAAGCTTTCTAAGCCGGAATTTTGGTCCCGAAGTTGAAGAAATCCGGGATGATGGAATGACCGGAAACGTTGGAATTGTATATTTCTACCTGTCAAATGCTCCCGAACCCGGCGAAGAAATCGTAATGAATTTCGGTCGGGAGGCAGGCGATAACAGCATTTCATTAGTCGAAGGCGAACGCTTTGTGTTCAACTCAGATAACTGGAATAGTCCGGCCATGGCCGTAATCCAGCTCGATAGTAAACTTGATTTCGCTACAACCGCCACATTCCGAGGTAGAGCCGGTAATATTCCACTAGCATGGTCTATTACGTTCATGCTTCTGGCAGGTATGTTCATCTTCTTTTTCGTGTATCACCGGTTTATGCTGCCACGACCAGCATCTGATGTTGCCGCCATCCGCGATGAAGACCAAAGTATATTTGCTGAGTTTTTCCGAACATTTGCCCTGTTTTTCAAAAAGAAACAGATTGGTATTGTACTTGCATTCCTGCTTTTATACCGTTTTGGTGAAGCGCAGCTCGTGAAACTGGCGTCGCCGTTTTTACTAGATGCTCAGGAAGCCGGCGGACTTGCCCTTACAACCGGAGAAGTTGGTTTCGTGTACGGAACCGTTGGTATTCTTGCCCTCACTGCTGGTGGAATTATTGGCGGGATCTTAGCCTCCAAACACGGACTAAAATTCTGGTTATGGCCCATGGTCATTGCCATTAACCTTCCGAATGCGGTATATATTTACCTGGCCTATGCGATGCCAGACAGCTTCGTGCTCATCAACCTGGCAGTACTCGTAGAACAGTTTGGTTACGGATTCGGGTTTACAGCTTACATGTTATACATGATTTATGTATCTGAAGGTGAACACAAAACCGCTCACTTTGCCATTACCACCGGATTTATGGCTTTGGGGATGATGATTCCCGGCATGTTCAGTGGTTGGATTCAGGAAATTATCGGATATCAACACTTCTTTGTGTGGGTCTTATTAGCCACCGCTCCAGCTTTCATCATTGCTTACTTCGTGGATATTGATCCAGAATTCGGCAAAAAGAAAGAAGGTGACGGGGAACTTGAAGAGCCCGAACCAGAAGAAAACTAAGATTACAATTCAAGTGGGTGCCATGTCGGCATCCACCTGAACAACAAAATACCAACAACCCTGCTTCTGTTTTACTTTAACAAGGTTCTAAACTTTAGTAACTTGTTACTCGCGTTCACAACGCGCTAATTTATCATCTAATTATTGCGACTATGTCCAAGAAAATCACCGTATTCCTTCCCTATCATCAAAATGATTTTACCAGTCAGACTATCGATGCTTTTCAAGCATCCTCGCTGGTCGATCACGTTTATCTGATGACCAACGCTCCCTCCGGCATAAACAAGCCTAACACTGCAGATTTAACTGTAGCAAATCCATTGGGTAGCGAGACATTTCAGAAAATCGCAAAGGCATCAAAAACCGAATACACTGCGATATTAATCAAAGACACGCTCATTGATCTCGGTCAGTTCGCGCTCGAGCGATTTGTTCAGATTGCCGATGCAACCGCAGCCGGACTCGTCTACTCTGATTTCATCGAAATCAAAGGCGAAGCAAAATCAAACCATCCGGTAAACGATTACCAATTCGGAAGCGTACGCGACGATTTCGACTTCGGACCGTTGCTTATTTTCAACACTGCCGCACTACAAGCCGCTGTAAAAGCGTTCGAATCGGAGTTCAAACACGCCGGACTTTACGATCTACGCTTGAGAGTATCTCAAAACAACGAATTGGTTCGTGTTTCTGAGTTTCTTTACAGCACCGTGGAAACTGATTTGAGAAAATCCGGCGAAAAAATGTTCGATTATGTAGATCCTAAGAATCGGGAAGTACAAATCGAGATGGAGCAGGCCTTCACACAGCACCTAAAAGCAATCGGCGCCTTCTTGAAACCAGATTTCAAAGACGTAGAAGATGTAGGCGGATCATTTCCTGTTGAAGCTGCCGTGGTAATTCCGGTTCGGAATCGCATTAGAACCATCAAAGATGCCGTTGACTCTGTGCTTTCTCAAGAAGCTGACTTCGATTTCAACCTGATTGTAGTAGACAACTACTCAACCGATGGCACTTTAGAAATTCTAAACGAAATTGCAGCCAAAGATTCTCGATTGAAAGTCCTCATCCCGGAACGTAAAGATCTCGGAATTGGTGGCTGTTGGAATGTAGCTGTTCACAGTGAGCATTGCGGAAAGTATGCAATTCAGCTCGACAGTGATGATGTTTACAAAGACAACACCACATTACAACGCGTTGTTGATGTTTTCCGCGTAGAAAAATGCGCCATGGTTGTTGGTAGCTACGAAATGACCGATGTTAACCTGCAGCCGATTCCTCCGGGACTCCTCGACCACAAAGAGTGGACGCCAGAAAACGGTCGTAATAACGCCATCCGAATTAACGGATTAGGTGCGCCACGTGCATTCTACACTCCGGTTCTGCGATCAATCAACGTACCAAACGTAAGTTATGGCGAAGATTATGCCCTTGGACTGGCGATATCACGTACCTACCAAATCGGTCGTATTTACGACGCCATTTACTGCGTACGCCGTTGGGATGACAATACTGATGCATCTCTCGACATCAACAAGATGAACGCGCACAACGCATACAAAGATAAAATCCGGACGTTCGAACTCAAAGCGCGTCAGCAAAAAGTTGCAGGAAAATGAGTCAGAATCAGAATCTGACTGCTGCAGATTTACAAGCATTTGGAGCCAACGGGGCAAATCTATCTGATTTGTCCCGGGCTTTGATTGCCCAGCAGACACAAACCTGGCCAATGCTTCAAAAAGGAGCCAGTACACTGGGGTCGGTTATCGTGCGAGAAATCGAATTCGAAGGATTTTCCATGAAAATCCAGTTCAATCCCGGACGCATTGTTTCCAGTGCAGCAAAAGTAGATAAGCAATCCATTGCCGAAAGAAAATGTTTTCTGTGCAGTGAGAACCTCCCTGCCGAGCAAAAAGGCATCGAGGTTGGCGACTACACCTTACTGTGTAACCCGTTTCCGATTTTTCCAGAGCATTTTACCATTCCGCACAAAAAGCACATTCCGCAATTAATCAACGATGCATTTCCGGCCATGCTCGACATCAGTATGCGCATGGGTATTCGGTATTCCCTTTTTTACAACGGACCCAAATGCGGTGCCTCAGCTCCCGACCACTTGCATTTTCAGGCCGGTGATTTCGGATTCATGAGCATCGACACCACTTGGGATGCGCTGATCGAACACCACGGCGAATGGGTAACAGACAACGAAAGCATTCGCATTGCAAAAGTTAACGACGGACTTCGTCGCTTCATCGTCTTCGAAAGCACAAACAAAACAGAGCTCGAAGGAAAATTCGCCAGAATGTTCCAAACGTTTGAAACATTCAATATAGATCCCGATGAAGAGCCCATGCTTAACGTTTTAAGCACATTCCAAGACGGAAAATGGCGCGTTATCGCATTCCTAAGAAAAAAACACCGTCCGACCCAATTCTTCCTCGAAGGCGACGAAAAAATCCTATTTTCGCCTGCATCGGTTGATTTTGGCGGAGTTTGCATCACGCCGGTAGAAAAAGATTTTCACTTGATGACTAAAGATTTATTAATCGATATGTTTAATCAGCTAAGTGCCGATCCGCAAGTGCTTAACGACGTAGCAAATTCGCTCAAATAACACACTCGATTAGGGTAGCATCATGCAACGAAAATTAGACCTTCCAAAACTATCCGATTTAACCCTCGACCAAAAACTTGCCCAAATGCTGTTGGTAGGTTTCCGGGGGTACACGCTCGACGATGACAATCCAATCATCGAGGATTTGCGAAAGCACATGGTTGGAGGCATCATTCTTTTCGATTATGATGTCGTTCTGAAAAAGCATGAGCGAAATATCAGCTCCCCGGAGCAACTCAAGAAGTTGATGGGACAGATTTACGACAAACTGCAGATGCCAACATTTCTGTCAATTGATCAGGAAGGTGGCACCGTAAACAGACTAAAGCCCGAATATGGCTTCCCCGAAAGCCTATCTCACAAAGAACTTGGCGAGAAAAACGACCTCAATCATACCAAAGAGCACGGCGCTCACATAGCCCGAATTCTCAAAGAGTATGGTTTAAACATGAATTTTGCGCCTTGTGTCGATTTGGGAATCAACAAAGAAAACAAAGCCATTTATGGCCGAAACCGCACATTTTCTGATGATCCCGAAGTTGTAACTGCACATGCAAAAGCCTACATCGAGGGACATCGCAGCGAAGGCGTACTAACGACCCTCAAACATTTTCCGGGTCATGGCAGCTCCCTGGCCGACACCCAC
>JAIUMT010000017.1 GCA_022565415.1 Balneolales bacterium
ATACACCTTTTCCAGAATTCAGGCCGAATCCCGCCGTATTGCTGAGGCAATTGAAAACAGCATGGTGCCCGAAAAGATCGCGCCATCTCCCGCCCGATTTCGACTCTACGATCTGCTCATTCTATATATAATTAAGGAACATCCGGAAAAAGCAGTCGGGATTTTCGTACAGCTATTTCAGAAGAACGGATTTGACGCCATGTTTCGGTTTTTGAGCGAGAAAACGTCTCCAGATGAGGACATTCGAATTATGGCCTCAGTGCCAAAGTATTCCGATTTTTTTGCAGCTATCTGGAAAACCAAACATCGATTCTCGGCACAGTTTTAATACCAATTCGTGATAACTACTGGCGGTCAACAACTGTCTTAAATCGTGTTCAACATTCTGCGTTGTGAACAGACTGAAGAGGCACCGACCTACCTCAACAATCATCTCACATGAAGCACCCTCGGCGCACTTTCTTCACTATTTCGCCCAACAGCCGTAACTGCATAAAAGTAAGATGACCCGTTTGAAATCGTATCTACAAACGTTGTTTCTCCGGTAATAGCTATACGCTTTGCAGAGTCTACACCAACAATCATTTTATCGGGTGAGGTGAACTCCGGATAACGATATACGGCATATCTGCGAACCGATTCGTTCTCGCTCCAATAAATCGAAATTTGCCCGTTGTCGCCTTTCACATAGCGCATTTCTTCGACCGGATCCGGCGTTTCCACTCCTTTCCAATCCATCACCGGAGTCAAAACCGGGTGCTTGAAATGGTTGGTTACGAGTGAGTCACGCAAACCCTTTGGATTGCCTACAATATGCTCAGTTCGAAAGAAGATACTCCCCTGAACCGGATGTTCGTTGTTACGATTCAACGTAAGCTGACTCACTACTTCATCTTCTGCCCAATCAAACGGAGCAAGCAGTCGATACGGGGCGAGCCCGACGTAAATGTGACGATTGTTTGCAGAAGCTGCCTCAGCCCACCATTTCATAAGTGGTTCGTATGGAGCGACTTCGTGCGAACGCTCCCAATACAACTGCGGTGTGATGTAATCGATGGTTCCTTCTTCGAGCCATTGCAACGGATTCGCATAAATTAGATGATATCCCTCACCGCCACGGGTGTTTGCATCCGTGTTTTTACGAATCCCAAACGGACTTATACCAAATTTCACTAGCGGGTCCACCGACTGAATCGAATCGTTTACCTGCTCTACCATGCGGTCGATATTGTCGCGACGCCAGTCTTTGATGTCGTCGAATCCGCGATTGTTCGCATTGAAATGAGCCAAATCTTCGTCGGTAATGGCCGGGGTGTACGGATAAAAATAATCATCAAAGTGAATTCCGTCTAAATCGTATCGCCGTACTAAATCGACGACTATATTCGATATGAAATCATTTACTGCGGGAACTCCCGGATTCAACATTAAATAGGTGCCACTACCAGATGGAAATGACAGAATCCAATCGGGTTGCGTTTGGGAGACGTGCGTTTCGTAGGTCGGATACGTATCGCTGTTTCTGTGGGCTCGGTACGGATTTAGCCAAGCATGAACCTCCATGCCGCGTTTGTGTCCCTCGACAATTACAAATCGGAGGGGATCGTAGAAAGGCTCGGGAGCTTTGCCTTGCGTTCCGGTTAGCCAATACGACCAGGGCTCGTACGGCGAAGGATACATAGCGTCGGCTTCGCTGCGCACCTGAAAGAATACAGCGTTGAATCCGGCCGATTTCAGGTCGTCGAGCATCACTATCAGCTCTTCTTTTTGCTGTTCTACTGAAAGATTCCTATTCGATGGCCAGTCTAGATTCACAACTGTGGTAATCCAGGCTCCGCGTAATTCATTGGCAATTTTGGAATCTGGTTGACCTACATCATTACCTGAAAACCAGGTGTGTAAAAGCAAAATGAGTATAGGCAAAGCAAGAGCGGCGTATCGTTGAGGGGACATAAAAATGAGCAAATTGAATGGGTAAAATCTGCTCTAACGATACGAAAATACGGGCTTATTGCAAAGCTTGAAGTCGTTCGCGCGACAAGTCAACCAAAACAGGCACGGGAACATCACGAAGTTTAAGAGCTTCCCGATACCCTGCGGCAGCTTGATCCGGCTGGCCCATTAACTCCAAAACACGCGCCCGATTATAATGAAATATGATATTCTCAGGATATTTCCCCACAAGGATGTCGAGATGCCTGATGGAGTCGTCGAATCGCTGCTCTTGCTCGTAAAAGTAGGCCAGAAACATTCCGGCATCATTGCTGATGTAGCTATTGCTGTGTGCTGCTTGTTCAAGGATTTCAAAACCCTTCTCGACACTTCCAGAAAGTCCGGCGAGTCGGGCAATCCATCGAGCCTCCCGTGGAATTGATCCAATCATGTACTCGAACACTCCCTGACCCATAAGCGTATTCGGGTCGTCATCATCCATCGATAGTAAAACTTTCGTAAACGAATGACCGGTTACCCCGCTCGAAATGGCTGTTCTGTAACGTTTTTCGCTAGCTGCGACGAGACTTCGGTAGCCGTGGAGTCCGCCCATGAGCAGAATAACGGATGTATCTTGAGGTGATTCTTTTAGGATTTGGTCGCCAATCGCGATCGCATTCGACGATGAGCTCAAAAAAGCATCTGCATCAGAAGACTGATATCCTCCGAAAAAATACGACCAGAACGGAATCATTGCCTCGAAGAAATGAATTCGTAGGTCGTTGTTCTCTAACGAGCGAAGTTCGCTTAGCAACTCTTTAGTTTTGTCCCAGTCGGCGCTGTAAAATGCGTCGATGGCATGATTTAGCGAAGCCTCAAAAGAAGCGTCACCCGCCTTAACGGGATCGACTTCAGAAAAGGATACTGACTGAACTCTTTGCTGGGCAAATCCTGTGGTTGCCAACAAAATTATGCCCAGAGTTAGAGCGATGCGTAGAATCTTTTTTACGATGTAATCCATACGATAGCTAACGCAGGATTAATCGTCGTAGTGTGCTTCACCAAGTTTACCTTCCATGTGTGCAACCGCAACAGAGACAGCAGCATCACCGGTAATATTCACCGCAGTTCTACACATATCCAGAATACGGTCAACGCCCAGAATTAACGCAATACCTTCGATCGGAACATCAATAGATTTCAGAACGATAACCAACATGATGATGCCCGCTCCCGGCACGCCAGCGGCACCGATAGATGCAAGCAACGCCGTTAATACGATGGTAATTTGCTGAAATAGCGTAAGATCGATGCCAACTGCGCCGGCAATAAACACGGCAGCAACAGCCTGATACAAACTCGTTCCATCCATGTTGATGGTAGCTCCGACAGGAAGCACAAAACTAGCTACTTCCTCTTCTACACCCAGGTTATGCTGAACACGCTCCATCGTTACGGGAAGTGTTGCGGCACTCGAACTGGTCGAAAATCCAAGTAACAAAGCCGGACGAATTCCTCGGAGGAAGTCTCTGAGCGACATTTTGCTATAGAATTTAAACAACGTTGAGTAAACCAGAAGCACATGAAGCAGCAAGCCGATGATTACCGCCAACATATACCAACCGAGTGCTTTAAGCAGATTTAGAGCCTGAGATAGATCGTCGCCGGCCAGATCGACGATCACTGATGCGAGTAAGGCGAACACCCCATACGGTGCCATGAGCATAATCACATCCACGATTCGTATTATCACATCGTTCATGGCATCGAAAAAATTCACCAAGACCGCACTTTTCTCATTTTTTATCTGAATTATCCCGATTCCGAAAATAATGGCCACGAACACGACCTGAAGCATAGCTCCGTTGTTGGATGCGGCCTCGAAAAGGTTTTCAGGAACGATATCGACCAGTGGTTGCAGCGGACTTCGATCACGAACGGCATCTGCAGATTCTGCCCTACCGTCGAGATTATCTTCGTAGCTGAGCATTAAGCTCTGCTTGGTTTCTTCGGGAAGTGCCGTCCAGGGCCGTACAACGTTCACGACAAGGAGTCCGATGGTGATGGCAAATATTGTTGTCACCATGTAGATACCAATCGTTCGCCCACCCATGCGCGATAGCTTGTTAATATCGTTGAGATTGGCCACACCAACTATGAGGGATGCCAAAACAAGTGGAACTGCAATCAACTTAAGCAGATTGACAAAAATGGTTCCGAAAGGTCTGACGAAGTCGTTGGTAAATGAATTTAGGCCAAACTCGGTGCTTAGGAGTCCCCAAATTAGGCCGAGAAAAAGACCGATTATGATTTGCCAGTGAAGTTTTTTATACCATGACATAGACTAGAATATTGAATAAGATGAATCCATAAAGCATACCAAATCCGGTAGCAAGGAAATTGACGGTGTTGTTTGCGTGATAGTCGCCTGAGACCAGCATTACCGGCAAGCGACGTTTTCCTGTCTGAAATATGGCTCCGAGTAGAGAATCAGTTAAGCTGCCCAGAAATCCGGCGAGACCAATGGATACAGCTGAAATTACAATAAAGTTCTTGGGGAAATACAGTGAAACTGCGGCAATTAAGGCAGCTCCGGCGATGGCTGCGAGGGTACCGGGAATGCTAATTCCGCCATCTGTTCCGGCATCAACTCGTTTAAAAGATGTAATCAGCCACGTTTTACTGTTCTTATATCGAGTTCCGATTTCGGTGGCCCAGGTGTCTGAGGTTGCCGTTGCAATGGAAGCAAACGCTCCAATCAAAAACATATCGGCCTTAGCTACGAACCATAAAAAGATGCACATGATGAACCAAAATGCATTCGCCCAAACCTGAACCCCCGATCGCCGGCTCATTTTCTGTTTATACAAGTTGTCTGTTAAAACAGTTGAGGACCCGAATGGGAGTCCGACAAGATTAGACGTGAGAAAGAACAGAATAAGAAGTATGGTTGCCTCCATTCCGCCAAATCCGAAGGTAATTGCTCCGATTACAATCGACGATCTTGCTCCGTCTATTGTAAGAAAATTCAAAAAAAATGCCAAGAATGCCACGCCCGTGGCCAATAGTACAGCCAACAAGAGCACATAGCGCTCAATAATGGTGGCTTCCAACACGAACAACGCCACCGTCAAAAAAATAACTATATAGTTTATTTTCCGGTCGCTCAAAAGGTGAATCCTTATACTTTTTCTGCTGTTTCGGTGCTATCTGCAGATGGATCTGTTTTCATTATTCCAAAAACAACCAGAATAAATCCACCAATTATAAGCAGAGGCGACACATACAATGAAAACCAACCAAGAAATTCGTTTTCAATATACATCCCACCAAAACCGACCATTAATGATAAAACGGCAATAAGCAAAAGCTGGTAATTCTGAGGTCCAAGTAACATCTGTTTCTCGGAGAGTAACTTCTGGACTTTTTTCCTTCTTGGTGATCGTTGAGCCATAATCTGAGGTTGTATGTATATTCAGTTTTATTCTTTGAGCTGAGTGCTTAATCTAATACGGATTTCTCTGCCAACAAAACGCTAAAATACTGCGAAATTTTCAATTAAATGAGGTTCACTTCAAAAACCCTTACTTTACGACATTATCCAGTCACACTCACGTAATTTCATGAAAATCATTCTCGCTTCGGGTAGTCCGCGACGCCATCTTTTGTTAAATATGATTAACCTCCCGCATGAGGTAATACCCAGTACCGTTGATGAAATTGTTAATCCCGCACTGAAACCGCACGAAGTTGCCGAGGAACTCGCACTTCAAAAAGGGTCTGATGTGGCTCAATCAAACCCCGGAAAACTGATTATCGCAGCAGATACCATTGTTGTTCTGGATGATGTCATTCTTGGCAAACCATCCGATTTCAGCGAAGCTTTTGCGATGTTATCCCAACTCAGCGGAAGAACACACGAAGTTATCACTGGTGTGGCACTCATTAAAGGTAATGCATTAGAGAAAACGGTGTTTCACGTAAGCACCTCCGTTACCTTTGCCAAACTCACTCCTGCCGAAATCAAGGCTTACATCCAAACCGGTTCGCCTATGGATAAAGCGGGATCTTACGGAATTCAAGACGATTTTGGCAGCTTGTTCGTTAGCCGTATTGATGGCGACTATTTCAACGTAGTCGGACTCCCAATTCAGAAGCTCTACGAAACACTTAAATCATTTGAACCCAAAGCTGTTGAGCAAATAATTCAATCATGATGCGCATTTTCCTGTTTTCTATCGTTCTTTGTTCTATTCTAATTGTGGATGTGCACGAATCATTTGCACAACGCAGTCAGCAGTATTCTGTGGCGATGCAGTACATGAGGCAAAATGAGTACGAAAAAGCGTATGAAATCCTAAAGGGTTTGGTTGAGCGGGAACCTGGTAATTTCCCGGTGTTTGATCAGGCTTTGAATGCTTTGGTCGAGCTGAAACGCTATGATGAGGCCATTGATATGGCTACACGTCGACTTGGTCGCGACTATCAGGATATTGTGGTGGCAACCCGTCTTGGAGAACTTCATCATCTAAACGACGATACCGAAAAAGCTTACGAGGTTTGGCAACGAACACTCGACGCGAATTCTAGCTCCCTTCAAGCTTACAGATATATTGGCGATATGATGCGAAATCGCAGGGAATATGCCAAATCCGTTGAACTTTACGAGACTGCACGAACAAAATTCAATAATAAAACCCTGTTTTTCACCGAAATCACAACCAATTACATGGCTATGGGTCGGCACGACCTGGCCGTGAATAACCTGGTTGATGTGCTTGAAGCTTCACCCGGCAACAGCACATTTGTACAGCGGCAAATTATTGCTTTTGATGAACCTGCGGTTGTTGAACTTGCCATTGTCGAACTGAGCGAACGGTCGAGAAGCCTTTCGCGTGGATCAGCGGAGTACATCGCTTTTCAGGAAGTTAGCATCGCCTTGTTGCTGGAACAACGCCTGTTTCGCAGAGCCTTGGTTACGGCAAGGTCCCTTGAATCGGTGGCAAGCGAGGGATCCTGGCCCGTGTACACTATTGCCAATCGACTGCGGTCTCAAGAACAATTCGAACTGGCCGACGAGGCCTATCAGTTTTACGCCGACCGCGACCGGCACCAGTTACAGGCTCGAAGTCGCGAAGATAGAGCAACGCTTTACATACTTTGGAGCCGATCGTTAACGGCCAAAAACATCGACTATGACGGCAAGGCCACCGAACTCTACGAAAAAGCAGATCAGATTTTACAGGACCTCCTTCAGCAATTTCCGAATTATCAGCGCAGAACGGAGGTGCTTTCAACAAAAGCCGATCTGGCACTAGATTATCTAAAAAACGTGTCTCAGGCAGAACATTATTTGACTCAAATTCAACAGCTCCCAAGCAATAGCCAAAATGAAATCATTGCAGGGTATGTAGAAGGACGAATTCTGATGTTTAAGGGCTCGCACAGTTTGGCTCGTGTTCAACTCACGCGGGCTAACCGAAATGCCCGATCCGGGGAATGGGCCGAAAGAACCCGATATTTCCTGGCACTAAATGATTTCTACACCGGAGATTTCGAGTTTGCCGCAATTCAAATGCGTCCGCTAGAACGACTCAGCACAAGTTACTATGCAAACGACGCTCTGAAACTGCGCCTCTGGATTCAGGAAGGTCGCATCGACGACGAGCCAACCGATGAACTAAAGCGATTTTCCCGCGCCCGATTTTTGTTCGATACCGGCAATGTAGAAGAAGCTATAGAACAGGTACTTCCGCTCATTACAACCACCCAAAACGTGCCCCTTCGCGGAGAAGCATTGCTTTTAGGAGCCGATTATCTGCGCACAGTGAATGCCGGAATCACGTTTTCCATGCTAGATAAGTCGTTAAAGGGCGGATTCAACGGTCCCCAACGCGAACGGTTGATGTGGGAACGAGCTCGCATAGCAGACGGCATTTCAAGGCTGATATCCTCAAATGAGTCAGTCGAGTTGAATGATGTCCCCGGCAATCTTACTCCCCTTTTCGAATGGACTCAAACCTCCGAAGATTGCACCGTTTTTCTGCGTTGTTACTCACAGCCAATTCAAAATACAACCACAAGCGACCGAACAGAGCAGGTTTTCACCCTGTACGAAGACATTCTGTTCGAATACCCACAAGGTTTTTATGCCGACGCCATCAGAAACCGCCTCCGTGAAATTCAATCTGAAATAAATCTATGAAATCCTTTTTAATCTTGATTCTGGTCGGATTTTTAGGCCTGAATTCCGCCACCGCCCGACAGCTTATAATTCCGATGGATGCGAGTCAGACCAATCATTTGAAAGCCTACGGCCTAATTTACAACCACATTAGCGATGGCAGCGAGGCTCAATGGCTGCTGAACTATAAAGGTGGCAGCTTTATGGCGCCATATAGCGCATCGCTGCTCCGACAGGCCCGAATTCGTGGTGTTTACGCCGAAGTTGTAAGCAGCGCGGAAGCCCGAAGAATCATTGCCGAAATCGAGCGAAATGATGTAAACATGGCCGCTGTTCCGCTTGAAAAAGCCCCATCAATAGCCGTTTACACGCCTCCTCATGCCCTACCCTGGGACGATGCCGTAACCCTAGCTCTGGAGTACGCCGAAATCCCCTACACCACGATCTACAACGAGGAAGTTCTGGCGGGTGAGTTGAGTAACTACGATTGGCTACACCTTCACCACGAAGATTTCACCGGACAATACGGCAAATTCTGGTCCGCTTTCAGGCACACGCCCTGGTATCAGCGTCAAGTACGCGACCTGGAAGAAATGGCAGCCGGACTCGGTTACAGCAAAGTCTCCGACATGAAAAAAGCCGTCGTTAACACCATTCGCGATTATATTGGCGGAGGTGGATTTCTGTTCGCCATGTGCTCGGGAACAGACACGTTCGACATCGCACTTGCAGCTGATGGCGTCGACATCGCCCCCACTCCGTTCGATGGCGATCCGATGGATCCCGATGCACAGGAAAAACTCAATTTCGAACGAACACTGGCGTTTCGCGATTTTCAAATTGAGCGAAATCCGGCAGAATATCGGCACGCAGATATCGACATCCTGAACGTGCAACAGCGTATGGCTGAGGTCGATGAAACTATGGACTTTTTTACTCTATTTGATTTCTCGGCGAAATGGGATCCGGTTCCGACGATGCTAACGCAGAACCATGTGAGCAGTGTGAAAGGATTTTATGGTCAGAGCACGGCCTTTCGCACAGAAACCATCAAAAATTCGGTTGTTATTCTGGCCGAAACTCCCGGACGCAATGAAGCCAAATACATTCATGGAAACTTCGGCGAAGGTTTCTTCACGTTCTACGGAGGGCACGATCCGGAAGATTATACACATCGTGTTGGGGATCCGCCAACCGACCTCAGCTTGCATCCAAACTCCCCGGGATACCGCCTCATTTTGAACAACGTTTTGTTCCCTGCAGCGCAAAAGAAAAAACAGCAAACCTAAGGATACCTTGTGGATTTTGATCCCTCAGCAGACGCGCAGTGGTTTTCGCGATACGAACAAGCCCGCGGAACCGACGCGCGCCAATACCTACTTTCGAGCCCGAACGACATCGTTGTATCAGAGCAGCTTCATTGCTATCCCAGAGCGGAGAACAAGTTCCCGACCTGGCACAAAGATGGAATGACCTACACCAGGCTTGCATTCGAGCAAAGCTCAGGTGAAATCGTGGCTAAATACAAAGCATCGCAGGTTTCAGGCTCGACGCTTCTGGATCTGAGTGGTGGACTGGGCATCGATTCACTCGCATTCTCCTTCTCTTTCGACGAAGTTCATTACGTTGACCGCGCCGAGCAACCGTTTAACTTGGCCCGTAACAATCATCAGATTCACACGCGTGATAACATTCGCCATCACCATATGAGCGCGGAGGAAGCCTTATCTCAACTGCCTGATGCCGACTGGATTTACATCGATCCGTCGCGACGAAATCCGGGCAAACGCGTATTCCTGCTGTCGGACAGCGAGCCGGATGTTCCCGCACTTTGGGATCGACTCCTGGCCAAATCCCGCGGAATAATCATAAAACTGTCACCTCTTTATGATTTGGCTGCACTTCGCGAAGAGCTTCCCGAAATTACCCGAATTCAGGTCGTATCTGTTGGCGGTGAAGTAAAAGAAATCCTGGCTTATGCTCAGAAAAATTCGACAAAATCGAACACGATCGAAGCTGTTTGCTTGCCTCAAAATACGGTTTACTCGTCATCACTCGACGAAAATAAGCCTCCACGCACGGTTCGAAGTGATTTTGCCACTAGCAAGAGTTTGATTGTGCCGGATGCTGCCGTTATAAAATCTGGACTCACCACTACCTTCGCAGCTGTAAACAGCCTCGAATTCGTGAATCATAACACGGATTATCTATTGAGCTCCGAAACCAGACCAGTACCCGGGGCTTCGGTTTATCCGATTTCAGAAATTCTGCCGTACAAGCCCAAGGAGCTGAAAAAATGGCTAAAAGGCAAACGGGTCAACATCCATCAGCGCGGATTTCCATTGACGCCCTCAGAGCTGTACAAGAAATTAAATACAGACATGGGCGACGACTATCATTTGTTCTTTACCAACGTTCCGTCACGTCCGAAACCGAATTTGATTGTCGTAATTACTTCTTCAGCGCTTCGTAACGAGCCGTAATTTCATCTCGCGACATGCTTCTGTAGGGCTCAGGTAACAGCGATTTCGACGTACACTCCATCACAGCAATCATGGTTTGAAGCTCAACTTCTTCCGGATACGATGGCGGGATGAAATCTTCGAAGGTTGCATCTAGTGTCTCGGGGGTAACCAGCGTTTCGCCGGCTGATGCGGCTCTGAACTTCGCTCTGGTTAGTGCGGCTTCCATATCAGCGCCCGACATCGACTTATAACCGCTGCGTACCAACTCAGGCACATACGATTCGTCGCTCAATTTAAGCTGCGTTTTCTTTTTCATAGCTGTGTACAGCTCGATTCGCTCCTCTTCCATGGTTGGATGAAATAGCGCTAGGTGCTCCTCTGCCCGACCCTGACGTTTTAAATCGATCGGCATCAAATCCGGACGGGCTGTCATCAGAAACCAGACAATTCGTCCACGGTTTGCGGTGTTGCTCATTAACTGGGCTATCTGGGCAAACACACGACTCGAAACGCCGCTGTCGCCACTCGAACTACGATCGCCAAGGTACGCGTCGGCCTCGTCAATCATAACCGCTACAGGGGCCATAGCGTCGAGTAGAGTCAGGATTTTTTCAAGGTTTCCCTCCGTAACACCCTGCCATTGCGATCTGAAATTCTTGAGTTTGACCATGGGGATGCCAACTTCGCCGGCAAAACAGGTAACCATGTAGGTTTTCCCGGTTCCGACAGGTCCGGCCACGAGATATCCCATGGGCATGACGTCCTGCCGACCCGCTTTCAGATTTTTAGCCGCATCCCGCAGGTGCACTTTAACCCGGGCATGACCCGCAACATCGTCGAGGGTATATCGGGTATCTACAAATTCGAGCAATCCGTAAGCCTCAGCCTCAATCAGCTCTTTCTTATTCTGAATAAGGGAATTGAAGGTGATTTTTGCGTTGTTTTCGAGCGCGCCAGAGACGATACTTTGTAAATTGACGCAGGAAAGTCCGGCTGTTTGCTTGCTTAGTACATCAACGGGAACCTCCGATATCTTTTTGAACGTCTTTTTATCTGCCAGATGATGGATGTAGGACGTTCGGGCAGTGTCGGTAGGCAGATTCACTTTGATAGCCGCGTTATACGGACTCTGAATGAGATTTCGGTTCAGATCGGTTACATTTTCGGCCATCAAAACGACGGTAAAATCTGCTGCAAGAAACAACGGATCGTGCGCCCATTTCTGCAACGATACCAACGCATTTCGGTCTTCGGAGCCAGCTGAACCACCATCATTCATTGGCACGATGGTTTCGCTGTAGTCGATGATGCAGGCGATGCTTTTCCCGTCGGCCAGGCGCAATCGGAAGAAGTTCTCGAGCAAGGCAAATACCCGAACCGGATCTTTGGGAAGCTTTCCGGCAAAGTTGGTCCCGGTGAACGAATCGTATCCGGAAACAGCGCGCTGAAAATCCTGCATGCTGTTTTTGTCGCGAAAACGGATTCCAGTGGCTCTGTCGTAAAAAAGAACAATGTCGCGCGAGCCAAATAACTCATCCGACAAAAACGTATCAAATCGGATGAAATCGTACGATTTATCCCGCTTTACAGGAACAACATCTCTGATATTACCATGTAAAATGAACTGATTGAGTGTTTTGCTAAAATACTTTTCGGCAAATTCCTGTGCCCAATGCGGATAGTCGGTGTACATACGATAATACCTTTAAAATCAATGGATTAACACGCCTACATTTGAGAGTTTGCATCCATACGTTGCAGTTTTACTACTTCAATACGAGTCTGCGTTGCTTTAGTGATAATAAATTTGAGATCACCAATAACAACTTCTTCGTTCAATTTCGGAATTTTACCGCTCTCGTGGATGATGAACCCCGCTATGGTTTCGTAGTCGTCATATTCGCTTTCGGGAATTGGCAAATCAGGATGCGCGTGAATAAGATCGTCAATTTCAACATTACCACTTATGAGCCAGGTATTCTCGTTGAGCTTCTTAATAAACTCATCATCTTCGTCGTATTCATCCTGAATATCACCCACAACTTCTTCGAGTAAGTCCTCGATGGTTACAAGTCCGGCCGTTCCACCATATTCATCAATCACGATGGCCAACGAAATATTGAGCTGACGAAATTCAGCCAGCAACGTCTTTGCCCGCTGCGACGAAGGCACGTGCTTCACCGGACGAATAATATCGGACAACTTTTCGGGCTCTTTGAATAAATCGTAGGCAAAAACAACGCCGATGATGTTATCAATGCTTTCCTCGTAAACGGGCAGTTTGGAGAATCCGGAGGCAATGAATGTTTCCAGCGCTTCGCGAATAGTAGCCGTTTTTTCCAGGGCAATGATTTCAGTACGCGGAACCATAGATTCCTTAACTCTGATATTCTGCAACTCAAGTACATTGGTAAGAATTTCAGAGTCGTCGGCATCCAAATCGCCATTATGATATTCCCCGCCAATTTCACGGAAGAGCAACTCTATATCGGAGCGACGAAAATACTCGTCGACTTTAACTTCCTCTTCTTGGAAAAGTCCTATGATGAATTTCGCAATGGTATTTGCCCCAACGACAAACGGATAAAATAGCCAGCTGAGAATCCGCAAGGGTGTGCTTAAAAACGAAATAAATACATCGGGGTATGTTCGAAACATAGCTTTGGGCAATACTTCACCGAAAACCATAATCAGCAAGGAGGCCAGCGTTGTTTGAATAATCAGAATGGTGGCCTCGCTAGGTGCTACGCCAAACACTTGACTATAATATGCCATGATAGGAGAAGTAAGAAAGAGTGTCATTAACGTCGCATACGCCACATTCACAACATTATTACCAATGAGCGTGGTCGACATAAACGACTCGGGATTGCGCAGGAAGTACGCAAGATAACGCGAGCTTAGTGTGTTCTTACGCGCACGCAGCTCCAATTTGAGACGGTTTGCGCTCACAAAAGCAATTTCAGTACCTGAGAAAAAGCCACTCAGGAGAATTACTATTATGATTAGGAGCCATTCGTTCATCGATGACTCCTGTTCCTAGACGGAGGTTCCAAAATGTTTAATTTAATTTCCGTTGAATGAAGGTGCCCTTTTCTGCAGGAAAGCAGTAGTGCCCTCTTTGAAATCTATTGTTCCGCATAAAGCCCCGAAGGCTTCAGCTTCTACATGATATCCTTTTCCAGGCGCATCAAAAACAGCATTAACAGCTTCGATGGCTTTTCCCACGGCAACTGGTCCGCGTTGGAGAATAGTTTTAAGGACTGATTTTGACGCTTCAAGACCTTCCTCAGCAGTAAAAACGCTGTTTACCAGACCCATTTGCAATGCTTTATCTGCTTTGATTGGTGTTCCGGTCAGGATGAGCTCCAGTGCCCGGCCTTTGCCAATCAGTTGCGTTAAACGCTGCGTGCCGCCATACCCGGGAATTAAACCCAGACTTACCTCAGGCAGACCAAATCGGGCATTTTCGCTTGCAATTCGCAAATGACAGGCCATGGCTAACTCACATCCGGCGCCAAGGGCATACCCGTTGACGTACGCAATTATGGGCTTGTGCGACTGCTCAATCATGTTAAAAATCTGCTGACCGCGTTCAGAAAGCATCGTACCCGAAAAATTGTTCAGGTCTGTGAGTTCTTTGATGTCGGCGCCAGCAACAAATGCTTTATCGCCTGATCCCGTTATGATGATGCCCTTTACGCGATCGGAATGACGTAATTTGAGAATAGCGCCTTCGAGATCCGACATAACATCGGAGTTCAAAGCATTCAACTTATCAGGGCGATTAACCGTGAGCACAGCAATGCCGGCGTCATCGGTTTCAATAGTAAGGTTTTGGTACGTTTGAGACATAAAAATCAATTGCGCTGCCTGCTTTTTGCAGGTGCTCCAATATCTAAATTCTGCTCAAAGTTATCCATCTTTTCAATGATATTAAACCCCGGTAATACATTGTCGTCAATATCATCAACAATCGAGACGGTTTCTTCCACATCGTGGAGTAAATTATCGAGCTGAAATCCAATTTGCTCAGGATTTGTCATGGTAATTGACTGCTCATAGATGTATCGAATCGCATCTTCTATGGTTTCCAGCTGTGACTCGCATATTTGCAAACGCTCCTTAGCCGCGACAAGTTTTTCTTCTCGCTTATGCAATATCATAAGGCGGCGTTTTTTAATTTCGCGAAGTTTTTCACTTTCCAATGACTGAAGTTCTTCTTCGACCGATGCAATTTCAGATCGAAGGTCATCCGCCCGGGTGGCTTTAATGTATGCGTCGTACCGGTCGTATGAGTCGAGCATGAGCATATAATTCGACAATAACTCTTCAATTTTGCTTTTGATGTTGTCGGTTATCCCCTGCGATGTATGCGGAAATTTCTTGAAATTGGCCTCTACTTTTTCGCTGATGTGTTTCAAAACCAGAAACCTTTTCTGAAACCGCGAATCGAGGTTATAAAATACTTCCCTTTCTTCCACATTACGTGGTTGTTCGCGCAAAACTCGGCTAATTACACTATTTCGAAAAACCACCGTACGTGGCACCACACCCAGATAAACCAACTCGGCTCCGATGGCCATAGTGAACACCAGACTCGCCATTGTGCCATAATCATTCACAAAGAATGCCGTTAACGCAGAAACGAACAGGAATCCGAGGTTCACCGGATGTAAGAACGCTTCTCTTGTGAAATTGATTGTTTCGGTAAGACTGGATTTCATTGATTAAATAGGTGGTGTCGGAGGTTTATTGTTTAGCAGGACCTAAAGTCTTCTTTACGCCCGAGGCGTCATTTTGTTTGGTTTCACCAGATTTTTGGTGTGAGTTTGCAGATTGATTCTTCGGTCCGATCGATTTATCCACCTCACTCAATGCACTGATCTGATCCTTAATATCGGTTTGGAGGATGCCCATCTCGGCACGAATCTTTTTGAGGGTCTCCTCAGAACGTTGTTTTCGGATGAATTCTTCGTCTTCGCAGCGGTAAACTTCATCGGAGTTCGATTCTTCGGCTGAATCCAGATATACTTCCAGCTTGGCTTCAGCAAGGGCAATTTTGTGCCGGACCTTATCCAGAACTTCATCAAAAGAATCCATCAGTCCATCGACATTCATCCGGTTAAGCGCGCTATTTACCTTAGCCATTCGCTCGGCATCGACCGCTTTTTGGCGCAGTTCTTTAATGGAGCGATAGTGCTTCTTGTACTCTTCTTTAAGTCGTTCACGATCTTCAATGCTGCCCATACAAACTCCGGATTAATTTTTGGCCCGGTTACGTCCGAGGGTTTTGGATCTGCTTTCTTCTTCCGAATCTTGCTCAGATTCTTTAATAACGGGCGCTGAGGCGGATTCGTCTGCGTTCATTTGCAGTTTAAACTGCTTTACCAGTTCCGAAGCGCGGATTTTTTCAGCATCGATTTCAATTTCCATGGTCTTGGTATCGACACTATCCAAGGCGATTTCCATGCGAGCTTCGTTAATCGCTGTTTGCTCGTTAATGCGATTGATCATTTCGGAGTGGGTTGCATCAACGCCGCCAACTTCAAATTGCTCAAGCGTGTCGGCAACTTTCGACTGCCATGCGGCGCGCTCACTGGCACGTAATGCTTCGCGGGCTTCCTGAATTTTGCGATCTTTTTCACGCAGGAATGCTTTTTTCACTTGCATTGCTTTTTCGTACGCTTGTTCGGCATAGGTTAACTGAGCCTTACTCGACTCCAGATTTTCTTGCGTTTTTTGCAACTGAAGGGCATAATTCTCAGCGATATCGTCGCGATTAGCGTTAATCGCTGCCTTAATTTTGGATGTAATTTCTTCTAGTTGCTTCTCGTAACGGGCAACTTCCTTGCGGAGCAACATCACATTGGCTTTAACAGTCGCGATGTTTTCATTCATTTTTGGAACCTGATCGTTCAGCTCTCGAATATTTTGTTCTAAAATGAGTTTTGGGTCCTCAATTGAGCTTACAAATCCGCCAAAAAGGGATTTTATGGCACGTACAAATCTATTCCACATGGTTTTTCTTAATTTAATTCAATGATTAACTACATCTTACAGGTTCTGGAACTCGTTCACAAACGTGCAACGCCCGATCGGTCGACACGGTGTGTTATCATGGGGGCTATTTCAGGTTTTGTTTCGGAAAATGTAATTGCCGCCTGCAGACGTTTTACAGAACTGTCGATAATTTCTTTCTTGTTCGTGTGAATTCGTGCAATTGTTTCGCCTTTTTCTACGCGATCACCCACTTTACAAGTAAATTCAATTCCAGCCGTTGGATCGATGGTGTCTTCCTTGCGAATTCGACCTGCACCGAGCTCAACTGCCGTCATGCCAATTTCATACGAATCCATACTGCTTACGAAACCAGATTGAAGTGCTTCAACTTTTAGAATATGGTCTGATTTCGGATAGGTGTCTGTATTTCGAAGAAAATCGCTGTTTCCGCCTTGTTCATCTACAATATCGATAAATTTCTGAAAAGCTGATCCGTCTGCTATCGATTTCTTACTCATTTCAATGCCTTCCTCCACGCTATTGGCTTTCCCGCCGAGATAAATCATGGTACCTGATAGCATCAAAGTGACTTCCATTACATCCGCAGGACCCTTTCCTTGCAGCGCCTCGGCGCTTTCGCGAACTTCGAGCCAGTTCCCAACGGTTAGTCCGAGTGGCTGATCCATATTCGTAACGTAACCGATGGTTTGCTTTCCGAAACTCTCGCCAATTGAAACCAGTTTTTGGGCAAGCTCCAACGCATTTTCTTCGGTTTTCATGAAGGCACCCGAGCCACACTTAACATCCAGAACGAGTGCATCAATCCCCTCCGCCAGTTTTTTACTCATAATGCTTCCGGCAATCAACGGGATGCACTCAACTGTAGAGGTCACATCACGCAGGGCGTACATGCGTTTGTCGGCAGGAGCGATATCTTCGGTCTGACCAATAAGCACCATATTGTGTTTTTCAAGCACTTCTGCGTATTGTTTTAGATCGAGATTTACGTTGAATCCGGTGATGGATTCCAGTTTGTCGAGGGTTCCTCCGCTATGACCAAGTCCGCGACCTGAAATCATGGGTACAGGAACGCCGCACGCAGCAACAATAGGTGCCAGAATTAAGGAAAGTTTGTCGCCCACCCCACCGGTTGAGTGTTTATCGACTTTAATGCCCGGAACTTTTGAAAGGTCAACAACTATGCCAGAATGCAACATGGCGGATGTGAGATCGGCCGATTCGCGGTCGGTGAGGCCATTTAGGAAAATTGCCATAAGCAGAGCACTGACCTGATAATCGGGGATTTCATCCCGTGTGTACCCATTGATGATGTATTGAATTTCTTCGGTAGTCAATTCTTGCTGATCTCGTTTTTTGCGAATCAGCGATACCATATTGAATGTCGTTGAACTCATAAGAACCTATTAACGTATATATCTTGGTAGTAATAATCTGCAAACAAATTGTGATTTCATGTCAACCCATGATGCATAGCATGTTTGCATTCTCTATCTTAATCTCAAAGATAATGTAATTATACGTGACATGAATATCCCCTTTTTTGAAATCCTGGTGTTGCTTTTCGTTTTATGGCCACTAATTCAGCGGTTTTTAGACAAGAACAAACCTAAAAATGGCGAAGCGGGCGACGTTGGCTACACCGAGTATGATGATCCGTTTGAATCTGGTCCGAGGTCTCCGAATCGCAAGGAAGAACCCGACTGGAATGAAGCCATGCGCGAGCTAGAGATGATTTTCACTGGTGAACGCCCATCGCGGCCAACTCCTGAAGAAGTGCAGGCCCCAACTGCCCGACGCCAGAATTTAGATCGCAAGCGTGATGTAGAATCGACCAGGTCTAACAACCGCCTCGATAAAGACATGGTGAACACACGTCGACGAAGTCTGGAATCCATGCAATCGCGACCTTTGAAGCAGTCATCTGCTAAGGCAATGGAAGCACAAAGTGCAGACGAAATGGTCGAAGAGCTCATGGAATCTGAAAATCCGATTTATACCAGTCTGAATATTGCTCCCGAAATCAAAGAAGACAGCGATTTGCGAAATTACTCGGTTTTTGAGGATGTCCGAAATCCGCAAAGTCTGCGCGAATTTTATGTTATGAAGGAAATTCTGGATAAACCGATGTCTAAACGTCGATTACGTAACTTCGTTTGATATTCTGTTGTGATTACTCTACTGGCAGACCAGCACATTCCTTATCTAAACCGCTACCTTGACAGTCAAATTCGATTGGTCACGTTTGATCCGCTGAAAGGCTTGCCTCAAGATATTTCAGCAGATGCTCTTTTTGTGCGAACCGTAACAAAGATCAACGAGCACGAACTTTCTCCAAAACTTGTTGGCTCCCTAAAATTTACGGCAACGGCATCAGCTGGAACCGACCATGTTGATGCTACTTTTTTAAATCAGAAAGGGATCGAGTTTAAGTCCGCCGCTGGATGTAATTCCCGGGCGGTAGCCGAGTATGTTGCCACTGGACTACTACACTGGTGCTCATCCAACAATTTGTCTATAAAACGCTTAAAAGTTGGGATCGTGGGCGTTGGTAACGCTGGCAGCGCGGTAAATGAACTATTGCTAGCGCTGGGTACGAAGACCGTGCTTCATGATCCGCCGCGGACGATGCGCGATCCTGATTTCAAAAGCAGCACGATTGAAGATATTTTACATTGCGATGTAATAACCTTTCATGTTCCGTTGGTGAGTGAAACCGACGAAAATACAGGATACTCAGACACCAGAAACTGGCTGAATCAAAAACGATTGGCAGAATCTAACATCAGACTTGTAATTAATGCCTCGCGCGGTGGCGTGGTTGATGAGAAGGCCCTGAAAGACGCGTATATATCGGGTAAAATCGACGATTACATCCTGGATGTTTGGGTTAACGAGCCTATTCCGATTTCTGCGACGCTGCAAGACGCCTATATTGGCACGCCTCACATAGCCGGATATTCCATTCAGGCGAAGCACAACGCCACGGCCTGGATTGCAAAAAGCATGTACGATTACATGGGAATTACATTTCAGAATGAAATCCCAACTATGAAAGAACGAAGTTTTGAGTCAGAAACTAGATTACAAAACAAATTGTACAGACTGGATTTGCTTAATCTAAACCGATTACCTGGAAAAATTCATCCAATTCTGGAGATGTTACACCCTATGTTCGGATTGAGTTCTAAGTTAAAAGAGTCTGCACTGCTTGAAGACAGTGCCCTACGCGATATTTTCTCGCAACTACGAACCGGGGAACATTTAAGGAATGAATATACACATATTCCTCCGCTGCCGGAGAAGATTCGCTATCGATATCCTGAACTTGAAATCCTAACTGCTTCATGAAAAATCCATTCAAGCACAATGATCCGGCCTCTGGATATCAGCTGATTTTCATCATACTGGCAACTATATTTGTTAGTTTTGGATTCTCGACGGGCAACGATATC
>JAIUMT010000018.1 GCA_022565415.1 Balneolales bacterium
ACCGAACTTTCAATTTCAACTCGTGCCCGAACCTCGCCCAATCTTTCCAATTCACCCAGACGCTCATATGTGGTAAACATCCGAAAGCCATCAAAAATGGTCCAGTTTAGCGCTGCGTCGATATTCGAAACCTGATTTGTTGTTCGAACAGAGGGACCTTCGGCACCATCAATAGTTTCAACCAGATCTTCCCGCCCGCCCGAAATTCCAGCGGTTACGTCGAGGTCGGGAGTCATTCCCGCAGCACCAAAATTTCGGTTAAGGCGAGCAATTTCGGCTTCATTTTTGGCCAACTGAATACCGAAATTTCGTTCTAATCCGAGTTTTATGGCATCATCGAGCGACATCGGATTCATATTGATGAGAACCTGTTCTGATGTTGCCTGTGCGTGAACAGTTTGCGGTACTGCTATAGCAAGCCCCATCAGAAATACTGCAAAAATTACTAACCGGCTTGAATTCAGATAATTACGCATAGATTTACGTGTGAAATGGTCTTGTTTGGAAAGTGAATAAACGTTTTTAGTGGTCTGTGAGTTCGGCGGGTAGATCAGCTAATCGTGCTTTTTTGTCTTCGGCAAGATACGTATACATGGCTGGAATAACGAACAAGGTGAGTAAAGTGCCCACTATCATGCCTCCGATTACCGCAACACCCATGGAAATTCGGCTTTCAGCCCCGGCGCCGAATCCAAGGGCGAGTGGAAGTACACCCAGGACCGTTGATAAGGTTGTCATCAGAATTGGTCGGAACCGGGCTTTGGCGGCATCCCGAACCGCTTCTGCGATTCCGAGCCCCTGTAGTTGCCGCTGATTGGCAAACTCAACAATCAAAATTCCGTTCTTTGTTACAAGTCCGACCAGCATAATGATGGCGATTTTGCTGAAAATGTTGAGGGTTTCGCCGAAATACCAGAGACTTAGCAACGCTCCGAACACCGCTAGTGGCACTGTAATTAAGATTACGAGCGGATCCCGGAAACTTTCAAATTGGGCCGATAACACCAGATATATGAATAAAATGGCAAGTAGAAATATGAAATACAGACTTGATACACTTTCTTCGAAATCTCGCGATTGTCCGCTGAGTTCGGATGAAAACCGGTCGTCGAGTTGGTCGTTTGCCACCGAGCGCATTGCCGAAATACCCTCGCCAATGGTGTATCCTGGTGCTAGTGCCGCCGAAATCGTGGCCGATGATAGGCGGTTAAACCGGAATAACTGGGGCGGACCGCTTGTTTCCGTCAGTGTTACCAGGTTATCGAGCTGAATCAACTCATTTCGATTGTTTCGCACATAAAGCGAGCGTAAGTCGGATGGATCGTTGCGGTCGAAACGATCTACCTGACCCACAACCCAGTATTGGCGTCCTTCCATGTCGAAGTATCCGAACCGGGATCCTGAATATGTCAATTGCAGGGTTTGAGCCACATCGCGAACGGTAACTCCAAGGGCTCGCGCCCGATTTCTGTCTACATCAACGAGAAGTTCAGGACGGTTAAATTTGAGGTTAACATCCACAAATGAAAAGGCGGGATTCGCCCGGGCGGCTTCCAAAAATCCGGGAATAACCTCTTGTAAATTGGAGGGATCACTGGTTTGAATCACAAATTGCACTGGTAATCCGCCGGATTCGCCACTAAGTGCCTGAGGCTGTGAAACGTACGTCAGCGCTCCGGTGAGCTTTCGGAGTTCGTTGCCAAGATCTTCGGCAATTTGTTGCTGAGAACGGCTTCGTTCGGATGGATGAACCAGAGTGATGAATCCGGCGCCGGTGTTTGTACCTGATGGCGATGTAACGGTATTAAAAGCCCGAATTTCAGGAACATTATCGGTTACAACCCGAGTAAGCTGATCCATAAACACATCCATATAATCGAAAGTGGCCCCCTCCGGAGCAGTTGCTGTGATTTGAAGCGAACTGCGATCTTCCATTGGAGCAACCTCTTCGGGAATCACATAGAACAACAAGGCAATAAGTGCGACAGCTACTCCAAATCCAGTTATGGCATATTTTCGGTTTTCAAGCACCCAATCAAGCCTAGAAGAATACCATTCATTAGCCTGAACAAAGTAGGTTTCGGTGTTGGTGTAGAATTCGGACTTTTTATGTCCTTTGGCCAGCATTCGTGTGGTTAACATCGGAGTTAACGTAAGGGCCACAAACGATGATATAACAACAGCTCCGGCAATTACGACACCAAATTCCTGAAACAACTTGCCAGTAACCCCTTCTAAAAACAGAATCGGTGTAAATACAGAGATCAATGCCAGCGATGTCGAGATTACGGCGAAGAAAATCTCGCGGGTTCCTTCAATTCCGGCTTCCATCGGCGTGCGTCCCTGCTCGAGTTTTGCATAGATGTTTTCGAGTACAATAATGGCGTCATCCACCACTAGTCCGATGGCCAGAATCAATGCCAGCAAGGTGAGTACGTTTATGGTGAATCCGGCTATAAATATGACAAAAAACGACCCAATAAGCGTAATTGGCACCACCAACATTGGAATAATGGTCGTGCGCCAGTCGCGTAAAAACAGAAAAATGATGAACAGAACCAGAATGAATGCGATAATGATAGTTGTCTGCACATCTCGAATAGATTCCCGAATAAATTCGGTGGTATCAAAGCCTGTGGAAACCTCGATGTCGTCGGGCATTTCCAGCATTATCTGATCTATTCGGCTAAAGAATTCATCCACAGCCTCGATTTGGTTCGTCCCGGGTTGTGGAATAGCTGCCAAACCCACCATTGGCTGACCATTTCGTTTCAGCACCGATCTGTCGTCTCGCGTGCTGAGTTCGGCAGTGCCGACATCACCAAATCGAACCGTACTTCCATTCACCTCCCGAATAATCAAACTCTCAAACTCCTCCACACTCGACATCCTGCCACTAGTTCTGATGGTTAGCTCGACCGCTTCACCCTCAATTATCCCCGACGGCAACTCGACATTCTCCTGATCAATCGCCTGACGAATATCCAATGGTGTAATGTCGTAAGCGGCCATTCTGGATGGATCGAGCCATAGCCTGATGGCGTATCGCTGTTGTCCCCAAACACTCACAATACTAATCCCATCGATCGTTCTGAGGCGTTCTCTGAAAACATCCCGGGCCAGTGCGGTTAATTCAAGCCTGTCGCGAACCGGACTATTCAGATTCAAAAAGACAATCGGAGCGGAATCGGCATCTTCTTTACGAATACTGGGTGGATTTGCATCGTCGGGAAGGCTCTCAACTGCTCTGGAAACACGTTCCCGAACATCATTTGCTGCCGTTTCCATATCAATATTGATGTCGAACTCGACTCGAATCAGGCTCCTTCCGGCGGAACTCACCGAAGTTAGAGACCGAATCCCAGAAACCGCATTAACTTGTAACTCAAGTGGTTCCGTAATTTCACGCTCAATTACATCCGCGTTTGCTCCTGTGTATGTGGTACTTACCGTAATAACGGGAGATTCGACAACCGGGTATTCCCGAATTCCGATATTCGGATAGGCAATAATCCCAAATACGACAATAACAATTGAAAGCACCGAGGCTAGTACGGGCCTGCGAATACTAATACTGGATAATTTACTCATAATCCGTCCCTGATTGAGCCAACAGTAACAGGCATTCCATCGCGGACCTGTAAAAGTCCGCTTGTAAGCACTGTGTCACCTGGGACTAAGCCGGATGTAATTTGAACGGCGTCTGGAGTTCGCATACCGATAGTAACAGGTCTCGACTGTGCCCGGCCATCTGAGTATGATATAACTTTATACGCTCCTAAATCGGGAATCAAAGAGATAGATGGAATCAAAATGGCCTCATCCAGATCATCCAGAATAACGTCAATATTGGCAAACGATCCCGGACGCAAATACCCTTCATCATTGCTCGCCTCAGCCCTAACCTGTAGCGTTCGAGTTCGCGTATCAATTTGAGGCTCAACGGCATAAACACTTCCAGCAAACGTAGAATCAATTCCTTGTACATTGAATCGAATGGTAGTTCCCGGACCAATTTGTGCGGCATATCGTTCGGGGACTCCGAAATCTATTTTGATGCTGCTGATGTCCTGCAAACTAGCAATTCGGCTATTCGGAGTGATGTATCCGCCCACATTTACGTATTTGAGTCCGAGAACCCCGTCGAATGGAGCCCGAACTTCAGTTCGCTGGATTTGGGCTTCGAGCAATTCAACATCAGCTTTTAAGCTGTTAAGTTGAATACGAGACTGATCGTACTCTTCCTGACTTGTACCTCCGCGCTCGAATAAAACACGTTGGCGCTCAGCTGTTTCGGTCATAACTTCGAGAGCATATTGAGCCTGACGCAACTGAGCCTGCAGGTCGTTATCGTTGATTTTTACCAGTAGTTGTCCGCGGCGAACACGGGCTCCCTCTTCGATATTTAACTGGGTAATGACTCCGGAAACCTCTGCACTAAGGTTAACCTCCTGATTGGCAACAATATTACCGGTGGCAAATAGATTGTCTTCGAGCGGATGTGTTTGAACCACAACCACGTCTACCTGAAACGTTTCCTCAACCAATGTGCCTGATGATGGAATTACATCAGAAATAACCGGTATTATCTTGGGCAGTGCCAGTAAAAAGACAGTGAGTATTGCACCCTGCAAAAGAACTCGCTTTTTGCCACCAGGCTCGTTCCATTGGGCTTTTTTTCGATCGATAAAGGAGGTTTTAGCTTCCTGCTCTTCGAAATTATCGCTTTCTTTCATAAAAATGTGGGCTTGCTACCGTTTAGAGTTTTAAACATTTAGAATAGTCGAATTAACACTATCTAATTGTAAGAAAACGTCACATGTTGCCAATCTATGCCCAAGAATTACACATTTTACACTTTTTTCGATTTGACTTCACCTTTAAATGTTTGTTATTGCGATAAAACCTCCTATTTCAAACCAAAAGCTATTCATCAAAAATCAGTAGATTACATTTTGTAACACAACAGGGGTTTTTGAATGGCAAGCATCAAACCTATGAAAATTAATCGATGCATTATTCTCGGAATTATCGGAATAGTTGCACTCACTTTTTCATCACTTCACGCACAGGAATCGCACGGAATGCAGTATAATGAGGCGTTTTTACCGGTAATTGAAATCATCGACGAGCACTTTGAAATCCCTCAGTTGATCAAAACCCGTCGCATTGCGGCGTTGTTGCCTCACGACTATCACTCTACCGACAAACGATATCCGGTTTTGTATCTTCAGGATGGTCAAAATCTTTTTGATGATCATGCTCCGTTTGGGAGTTGGGAGGTGCCTCGAAAACTGGCGTGGCTGTCGGAGCGTGGACTCGGCGACATCATCATAATCGCCATTGATCATGCTGAGGCCGAGCGTGTGGCCGAGTTCACTCCATCGAGGGAAACAAAACTTGGTGTTGGCGACGGAAGAAAGTACGCACGTTTTATGGCTGAAACACTGAAACCTCACGTAGATGCGCATTTTCGAACCTTGCCCGAGCGCGAGTACACCGGAATCGGAGGCAGTTCGATGGGAGCGTTGGTAAGCATTTACGCCACCATGCAACACCCAATGGTGTACAGCAAACTCCTCATATTTTCGCCATCGTTGTGGGTAAGTCCGGAGTTAACCGAAGAGTTTATTCGCGAAACCCCCTCCTACTTCGGACGAATTTACCTGTACGGAGGCACAAACGAAGGTTCTAACATGGTCGAACATCTTCAGCGATTTCAGGAACTCGTTTTGGAGAATCCGCACGGGCGAAACCTGCCACTAAATATCTCCATTCGCGAAGGAGGCGAGCATAATGAAGCCGCCTGGGGCGAAGAATTTCCAAAAGCCGTGTCCTGGCTATTTTTCGAATAAACATTACACTGTACAGAATACATCATGATTCAACCACTTTCGATCTCCGCTCTTGAAAAAATTATCGTTCCGTTGGGGACATTCAGCGACACATCCCGTCTCGCAGAATTATTCGATTCCATGACGGGATTCGACAGCATGCGCACATTTGAGGTATTCGACGCGAAAAAAGGAAGCATATGGCGAGTTTTACACGATTCAGGCGAATTGTTACTGGTCGGACTAGGCGACACGCCCGACACCCGAACCGTATACAAATCCTTGCGCGAATTCTCGTTCAAAAACATGAATTTGCTTAGTGAAGAGGTCGGACTGTTTGTTGATGAGGCCCTTTTAGGCACTGTTCCGCAACCGGAGAGCAGGTCTGCAAGTAAGGCATCGGTTAAGCGAATTACAGATCTAGAAACCTTTACGGAGGTTTGCGTGAATGGAATTCTAGCTGGCACGTACCGATTAGACCAGCGAAATTCGGATGAAAACAGGCATCCGTTAACTTCCATAACACTTTTATACAACGACTCCGACGATCAAGAAATTGATCTGGATTCGTTAGAATTGGCCTGCGAGTCAGGCTTAATTTTAGCTGATGCGCAGAAAACCGCCATGCAATTGGTGAATATTCCGTCGAACTGGCAATCGCCGCAACAATTTACCGATGTAGCATTGGAATCGGCTGGGAAGTGGGGTTACGACTGCGAAGTTTACGACGAAAATCGCCTCAAAAACGAAGGATTTGAACTTTTGCTAGCGGTAAACCGCGGCAGCGAACATCCGGCTCGGTTTTTGGTTTTACGATATTCAGGAAACGCCGAAAACCAACCTCATTACGGATTCGTGGGCAAAGGTGTAACCTACGACACCGGCGGACTCTCCATCAAACCCTCAGAATCCATGGTTTGGATGAAATGCGACATGGCGGGAGCGGCCACGGTATTAGCAGCAACAGAAGCCGCAGCACGGCTGAAATTACCAGTCAGACTTACAACTGTAATCCCCTTAACCGACAACCTCGTTGACTCTAAATCGATTAAACCCGGAGACATCATCGATTCATACAACGGGAAAACCGTCGAAATTGCCGATACCGACGCCGAAGGCCGACTCATTCTAGCCGACGCCCTAAGTTGGATGGTTCGAAACACCGACGTGGCTCATATTGTAGATTTAGCCACGTTAACGGGCGCAACTGTGCGAACTTTCGGTCCGCACGCGGCCGGACTTTTCAGCAACTGCGAAGATTTACAGCAACGGCTGATGTCGGCCGGGGACGAGTCGGGAGAGCGATTATGGCCACTTCCACTTTGGGACGAGTACACCTCCGAATTGCACAGCGATGTAGCTGATGTTCGCAATCTGAGCGGGAAGCCAACTGCGGGAGCAATTGCAGCTGCGAAGTTCCTTGAAACCTTCATTGAAGACCATGCCTCATGGGCGCATCTGGACATTGCCGGCACTGTTTTTGGCGACACCGAGTTCGGAAAACTCAAGAATGCAACGGGTTACGGCGTGCGGTTGTTGGTAACTTTGCTTCAAAATAAATCCTGAAGTGAGTAAGATTTTTTGCACAAAAATCACTTTATTAGACACTTATCAGGGATTTGGTCATCAATCATAAACAACTATGCTAACAGTTCTGTGTATATCTTTTTATTTCAAGGGTGAAGAGTTTTTAACCTCATGCAAAGAAGATGGAAATACGGTTTATTTGCTCACCAACAAGAAACTTGAAAACAAACCGTGGCCCCGAGATGCAGTTGATGAGTTCTTCTACATGGAAAACGACAGCAACGATCCTACGAATATCGACAATATAATTAAGGGTGTTGCCTGGCTCATGCGCGAGCGCAAAATCGATGCGATAATTGCTCTGGATGACTTCGATGTCGAAAAAGCAGCCGCGATTCGCGAAGAATTCCGGATTCCGGGAATGGGTCAGACCACCGCGCGTTATTATCGCGACAAGCTAGCCATGAGAAAGCGTGCACAAGACGACGGAATCAGTGTTCCGGCCTTCACGCCCCTCTTCAACAACGAAGAAATCAACTATTTCGCAGATAATATTCCGGCGCCATGGGTGTTAAAACCCCGTTCGGAGGCATCCGCTGCTGGAATTAAGAAAGTCTACGACAAACAATCCCTTTGGCAGCATATTGATCAGTACGGCGACAATCGCCACCATTTTCTGCTTGAGCAGTTTAAGCCTGGGGATGTTTATCATGTGGATGCGCTCACTTTCGACGGAAAAATGCAGTTTTACTGCGCCTCACGATATTTATCGACACCGTTTGATGTCGCCCACGGGGCCGGGATTTTCCGATCGGTAACCTGCGACCCGTTTAGTAAAGATTTCGCTCAGCTTGGCTCCCTAACCGACGATGTGATGGTAGCATTTCGCATGCGCCACAGCGCCTCTCACACCGAATTCATCAAATCACACGAAGACGGACGGTTTTACTTCCTGGAGACCTCTTCGCGGGTTGGAGGGGCACATTTGGCCAAAATGGTGGAGGCGGCCACTGATGTTAACTTGTGGTCGGAGTGGGCGAAAATCGAGTCGGCTGCCGCGAAAGGCGAAACGTACCAACCTCCGAAAATAAGAAAAGGATACGCAGGTATATTAATTAGCCTCGCCCGACAAGAAAACCCCGATTACGCGCCCTTCAATGCTTCAGAAATCGTTTGGAAAATGAGTGAGCATCACCATGTGGGCATGGTTGTAAAATCTGACAAAGCTGACAGGGTAATGCAGCTTTTAGACGAGTATGCGGGAGTAGTTCAGCAAGATTACCACGCTTCAGCGCCAATGGGCGACAAGCCAACGAACTAAATCGACATAGGCTCTATCAACCTCATTAGTGATAGTTCTACATCCAAGTCTGGTTGTTGCCAGCTTCGTTTATCGGACGATTACGTCAACTATTTCGCCGGGTAATAATGGTAGTCCTTCGAGACCGGTAAGACCGATTTCCAGTGGCAAACCTGTTTCCATGGAAACTCCGGGACGTTGCAGGGCATCGTCGATAAGCACAAATCGGGCACCAATTCTGTTCACCGTCGCAGAAGCAACATATTTCTGAGGAGTGCGGGTTCGAATTTGAACTGTCATTCCAACTTCAGGGCGAACCGTTAACGGCTGTCGGAGATAGCCAACTATGCGTTTTGCCTGCTGAGACTCAAAATGCATAAAGATTTCACCACGAGGAACGTTCGATCCGTTGGTATAAAATAGCTGACCTACAATTCCATCAAAAGGAGCGCGGATAACGATAGGTTTGAGTTCCTCTTCGAGGGCATTGATTTCACGTTCGTAAACTCGAATTGCCACGGCAACCGGGTCGTCGGTGCGAGAATCGTATCTTACATTGGTTTCGCTAACCTGTTCGACAAGGTCTTCCATATCGTCAATGTATTCGGTACGCTGAGCAATTTCCTTGTTTACCAGGTTTAACTGCAACTCCAGGTCTTCGAATTCCTGTGCGGGTATCAGATTGTTATCGAAAAGCGTTCGAGACCGTTCGATATTTCGGGAGAGTTGCGTTTGCTGAAGTTCCAATGAAGCCACGGCGACCCGTTCTTGCATGAGATCCAAGCGAAGTCCGACATAATCGATTCGATTTCGTTGCCAGTTACTCAACGGATCACGCCCGGTATTAAGCAGGTTTATCTGTGATTCAAGCACAGAAACCCGCGCACTGACCAACGCACTATCGGCAAACTCAATCGCTGCCAGAATGTCGCCTTTCTGCACATGATCGAATGGCTGTATGTTCATATCGCGGATAATGCCCGTTTCCGGAGCTGTAATTTGAGCCACATCCCCTTCTACTATTCCAATAAAGGTAGGATTGTAAACGCGGACATTCCAAAGCGCCACAACAATAATGAGGATTATCAGAAAGATAATGACGGGCAGGTAACGAAGACGAAACTCGTGAAATTTGCGAGAAAACGGGGTTTTGATTGGCTCATACACAGTGTTTCTTGCCATGTTAAACCTCCGATTCGTCTTCGGCGTTGAGCGTGCTTAGCCCTTTAACGCCCTCGAATGCCTTCACTTCCCGAATCAACAAGTCTGATTTGGATGGATCCCGCAACAGAAGTCGGTACGAAACGAATGCCCCAACCTTGTCGTCGTGTGTACGTTGGGAGGCTTTCATTACTTTTGATCCGTGGCGGTCTAATAAAGCTTCTAAGTCCCCAACAGACTCAATCGGGCGGGTCCACTCGAGATTCAAGATAATATCGAACCGATGTCGGGATCCGAAACTGGTAAACCACAGGTACATAAATGCAGTCGACATCACAATAGTACCGGTAATTGCGGTGGTAAACTTCTGGGTACCAACGGCAAGTCCGACCACAATTAGTGATAAAACAAACACAGTATCGAGAGTATCCCTCAGAATATTCCGAAAACGAACAATTGCAAAAACGGCAAGTAAGCTGAAAGCCGTTACAATATTGTTGTCTAACACCATCATCACCATAGATACGGTGATTGGTATAATGATAAGTGAGTTAACGAAAGATCGGGAGTAAGACAGACCTGTATGCGTGAACATATACACCCATGCGATAAACTGCCCGCACAAGAAGGCTAACAAAAGAGCCAGAAGCAGCGTGTTAAGATCTGTGGGTATAGGCGCCGTATCGCCAAGCGTTAGCCATTCATTCATGCAGATACTCTACCAGTGAGAAAGCGATAATTTTTGATTGTGATGCAATTGTATAAGGCCATCGACATATTTGGCAGCAGATTCTTGTTTGAGTCCGTACGATTGAACAATATGTTTGAACCATTCGGGAAACCTATTGGTGAATTTCAGTTCTAATATGACCTCTGAGCCGAAAACCGATATCGGATTGTCCGTTACATTATTGAATGTTACAATTCTGTTATTAACGGCCTCGGAATATACGTGTCTGTCGAATGTTACCCTAACTGAATTATTACCGTCATTTTCGTATGCTTCCCGGCGGTAGGCAATATGCGTTTTTGGACTTGCATTGAGCCGCATTTGAGTATCGCAAAAATATTGCAGGGCTTCAAATTGTTCTGGAGAAGGGTTTGTAAGATGACTGTGCATCGGAAATTGACCATCCAGTAATTGTTGCACTGCATCTCGGTGTACTACGGCACGTTTCTTAGCAATTACCTTATCGAAGCGACGCTTTACCTCCAGGTAGACCGGAGCATTTTCACCGTTTTCGTAGTAACGAACTCGCAATTTGTAGCGGTTTCGGTTACCGTTGATAGTATCGGTGTAGGTCTGGTAATTCGGTGAATCGAGGTAAAGACTATGAACAGGGTACGACAAATCTGGTTGTAGAGCTCCATACGAATCCAAATCCATATACGACGACACAAACTGCCGAAGCGCAAGCGCTTTGGTTTCGCTGATTCGGTATTTATACTCGAATCGTTGTCGTTGTAGTTTGCTGTCTGTCATGCGTCTGTCCGAAAAGAATTCAATTAATAATGTTGATATTATAAAATGGTATCGAATCATGAATTTAACAATTTCTTAACAGAAGAGCATAATGAAATGACCACCATTCTATATTTTACCCTGTTTTACCAACTATAATGCCAGCCTGCCATGTAATCTATGGCAAATTAAAACTTCATTACCCTTCTAGAAGCCCTCAAATAAAGTTAAAAAATACTGCAACTTTCGGAATTAACTAATCGTTTGATTAGTTATCTTTATTGCCCTATGAAAAATCAAACTACAGACAAAAAACAAACCATCCTGGACGTTGCCGAAAAACTGTTTGCTCAGTTTGGGTACGATCCAACATCAACACGCGAAATTGCCGATAAATCGGATGTTAACGTGGCGATGATATCATACTATTACGGATCAAAGGAGAATCTTTTGAAAGCCATTATTGAGCGGTACGGCAGAGAAGTGCTATCGCGATTAAGTGTGGTCTATAATAAGGACGAAGATCCTGTAGTTCGGTTAAAGACCATTTTTAAGGTATATATAGATTATTCGTTTTCTCATCCGGAACCAATCGTAATCGCACATCGGGAAATGGGACTTAATGTTCGTCCTGAGATGCAAGATTCGATACATCAGGTCTATTCTCATGTTGAAGGCCTGGTAGCTGAAATTTTGCAGGATGGTCAGAAATTGGAGGTTTTCCGCGATATCGATTTGCAGTTGTTCTTGTTTACCTTCGGCGGAATGATCGACCACCAAGTACACCAACTACACACTATGCAACATCTCGATATAGATACAGCGATGTTCGGGCTTTGCGATCTGAGCGATGAGAATTTCAAAACACGGTTCGAAGATTTCATTTGGGACCTGATTATTTCATTTTTGAAAAAGTAGTCAACATCAATACCGAGTTTTCGTAACACCCTGTTATTCAACATTTTCAAAAAATCATTAAACATCTAAACAAAACATGACACAATCACAGATACAACCGCGTTCAGTTCGGTTGTTGGTCGTGCCTTTGAGCGTACTATTCATTGCGCTGTTATTTCCAGGACAACATTCCAGCACCTACGCAAACACCACCGATACCTTGTCTATTTCATTGAATGAAGCAATTGAAGTAGCTTTGGTTAACAGTTATGTTCTGCAACGGTCTAGATTGGGAATAGATGAAGCAGATCAGCAAATCAAAGAGGCTTGGGGATCGGTTTATCCGCAAATTGGCGGATCAGCATCCTACACCAGAAATATTAAAACACCGAATCCCTTTGCAGGAAGTGATGCCGAAGGACTATTCAGCTCATTTGGTGCAATAGACTGGCTGTTTTACAACGAACAGCAACGAATTGATGGGAGTCCGACATTGTCGTTTCAGGATTACCTCGACCGCCGTAGCGACGGACTTCAGGCAGCCGGCATCCAACAATCCGATTCCAGTAACCCATTTGCTATTGAAAATCAGTTTGTGATGGCCGTTAGTGCAACTCAAGCCATATATAATGGTGCGGCATTCGCGGCAATACGTGGCGCTGAGCATTTGAAAAGCATCGTCCGTGAGCAATACGAGCGCGACACCCAAACATTGGTTCAGCAAGTGCGATCTACCTATCTGGGTGCCCTACTTGCTCAGGAGCAGGTTCGCCTTCTGGAGATAAGTTTACGTCAACTGCGCGACACAGAACGAGAAGTCCGGGCGTTGGTAGAGCAAGGTTTGGCTGCCCGATTCGACCGAAATAGCTTGGCGGTTGAAATTATAAACCTAGAAACAACACTGATTTCAGCCAGAAATGGTGCAGCATTGGCCACCCGAAGTTTGAATATCATGCTTGGGATTCCGGTTCAAAATCACCTCAGACTAACCGATGAACTGGCCTCTTATACCGCAGATTTACCTGAAATTACCACACTCGACGAGGCATATGTTACAGCCAAACGAATGCGTCCGGACCTTAAACTGGCCGACAGCAACATCCGGTTTCGTGAAGAAGAGCGCAATTTGGTGCGGTCTGCCTACTTCCCGGTTGTGAGCGCCTTTGCAGATTATGCTTACTTAGGTAGTGTTCCGGATAACCGAGACAGAACGATAACCGATGAAAACGACCCGTTTCAGTTCAGTAGTGAATCCCGAAGCTTCTTCGATTCGTCGTACTGGAATGCCTCATTTGCCGTCGGACTACGAATGCAGTGGAGTATTTTTGATGGATTTCAGCGCCGCGCCAGAGTACAACAGGTGAACATCAACATCCGTCGGGCTGAATTGGATGCTCTCATGCTCCAAGAGTCTATTTACCTCGAGGTTGATCAGTCGCTACGAAATGTGGAGTCGGCCTGGATGCGAATCGAGAGTCAGCAACGAAATATTGAACTGGCCGAACTCAACTATGAAGAGGCAAAAGCCCGACTACGCGAAGGCGTGGGCACACGGCTGGAAGAACGTCAGGCAGCGTCTATGTTAGACCAAAGTAAGGTTAACTACCTAACTGCACTGCACGACTTTTTAATCGCCCGGGGCGAGCTTAACACTGCTCTCGGAATGCGAACCGTACAAATTGAAATTACAGATTGATTCACCCTACAGTTTCTCAAATTTTCATTATGAAAAAGCTTACTTATTTAATACTTCCCATTGTGGCCTTAACATTTCTTGCCGGATGTGGTAATGAGGCTGAAGATAACAACTCAAATGAGACCGCACGTGAGCGAGTCGTAGCCGTCGGAACCATGTCGATGGAGCGAATCTCATTTGAAGATCGCATCCGCGTTAATGGTACGGTTACTGCCTTTGAAGACGCCATGATCGCAGTTGAAACGCCGGGGCAGGTGCTCTATATCGCCGAGCGCGGCACAAGCGTGAACAAGGGCGACATCATTATGCGCCTAGACGACCGACTTTTGAAAGCCAATTTTGAGGCGGCTCAGTCTGGTTTCGATCTCGCAGAAGACATGTTTAACCGTCAATCTGCCCTGCATGCCGACTCGGTAATCAGCACCGCTCAGTATTTACAGAGCAGGTCACAACGTGATCAGGCTAAAGCACAGCTAACCGCCATCCAAAAGCAACTCGAAGATGCTCAATTGCGGGCACCGTTTAGCGGAAGAATCGAAGAAAAATTCAGCTCCGTAGGTCAATTTGTCGGGCCGGGTACTCCCGTACTGCGCTTAGTTAACACAAATAAAGTAAAAGTCACAGGCGGAGTTCCAGAACGATTCTCAGGTAGAATCACACGCGGATCTGCAGTTGAAATTAACTTCCGAAATTATGATGTGGCTTCCATCAGCTCGCAAGTACGTTTTGCCGGAAATCTGATTAACCCCGACAGCCGCACGTTTCCTGTAGAAGTCGTTCTGGATAACGCAAACGGGGCTATTAAACCCCTGATGGTGGTCGAAATGCGCGTTCTTCGTCAGCTAGTCGACGAGCAAATTGTGATTCCACGAACGGCTGTTGTACGAGATGAATCAGGAGAAACGGTATTTGTGGTTAACGAACGAAATGGTCAGAAGCGCGCCGAAATGCGTCGCATCGAAGTTACACTCACATCCGGAGATTACATCGTGGTTGGTTCCGGCTTAAACGATGGCGATGAAGTAATTATATCAGGTTTAACCAATCTTGGAGATGGCGACCTGCTGAACATCACCAGCACGCGTAGCAACAGCTCCCATCAGGCATCTACCGACCGATAACAACGAATTTTAAAACGCCGCAGGCATGAATTTCACTACACTAACTTTAAAAAACCGTACAGCCATTCTGATGCTGACGTTCATTTTGATCGTCGCCGGAATTGGGTCGTACTTTAGTATACCGAAAGAATCGGCTCCCTCTGTGGATGTGCCATTCTTCTTCGTAACAACCATTTATCCGGGTATTGGTCCGGCCGATATGGAGTCGTTGGTAACCCAACCACTCGAACGCCAGATGCAGGGTATAAATGGTGTGAAAGAAATCAGATCGACAACTCAGGAAAGCGTGAGTATAATCGTGGTTGAATTCGAGCTAAGTGTTCCGAACATGGAGGCTTCGCAACGCGTTCGCGAGCGAGTTGATTTGGCAAGATCCGATTTACCAACAGATGCAGAAGATCCGCTGATTATAGAAGCCAGTATTGATGATTTCCCCATCATGACAATCAACCTGGCTGCCGACTACTCCCTAGTTAACCTCACCAACATCGCAGAACGACTTCAAGATAACCTCGAAGCATTATCAGGTATCCGTGAAGTGGACGTAATTGGGGGCATTGAGCGCGAAGTACAGGTAAATGTGGACTTAAACGCACTTACGAGCTATAATTTGGCTTTAGGGCAGCTCATTGGCGCTATACAGAATCAGAACCTGACCATACCTGGCGGATCTGTAGATGTAGACCGATTTAGTTATTTGTTACGGGTCAGCGGGGAGATTAAAGATCCTGCAGAACTCGAAAACATTGTAATTTCGGCCCCCGAAGCAGTAGATGGGGAGCCCACTCCCGGACTCGTGTACATGCGCGACGTAGCCGAAGTGGTGTATGATTTCAAAGAACGCGAGAGTTACTCTCGTCTCAAAGCATATCAGGTCGAAGACCGTACCGGTAAGCTGGTGAAACTAGATGATGCTGATATAGAAGAACTTCAGGTTGTAAGCTTATCCATTAAGCGACGACCCGGATCCAATATTTTGAGTACAGCTGATGAAATTTTCAATACAATTGAGGAATTTAATTTTCCAGCTGGAACCCGTGTAATTGTAACTGGTGATGAAAGTCAGAATGTTCAATCGTTGATTAGTGATCTTGAGAACAGCATCATCAGCGGTATGTTATTTGTGATTTTGGTATTGGTTTTCTTCCTTGGAATCCGAAATGCCTTACTTGTTGGAACGGCGGTACCATTGTCCATTTTCGTTGGATTTCTGGTATTGAACCTGGCCGGATTCACCGTGAACTTTGTAATTCTCTTTGCGCTGATTATCGCGTTGGGCCTGCTTGTAGATAACGCCGTGGTTGTAGTTGAAAACATTTTCCGCTACAGAGAAGCTGGTCTGGGTAGATTCGAAGCAGCTGTAAAAGGGACCTCTGAAGTTGGTGGAGCGCTTATTGCGGCCACTACTACGCTTGTAGCTGCGTTTCTTCCCCTAACCTTCTGGCCGGGAGTTATCGGACAATTTATGAGTTACCTGCCAACAACGCTCATTATTGTGCTACTTTGCTCGCTATTCGTGGCGCTGGTTTTATATCCGACACTCACGGTGTTTTTCGTCAAAACCGACACCGATGAACGAAAAAAGAGCACCACTTTCGGAAAGGTTCTTAAATGGGTTATTCTGGTATTCGGAGGGCTCATCATACTGGCGGCAAACTGGATTACCTTTGTAGTCTTGATACTTCTCGGATTGTTTTTCTATTTGTCGTACAAGTATTTCATCATGCCGTTGTCGTACCGATTTACGAATCATTTCGTACCGGCCTTGATCGACAGATACCAAATTCTGCTAAACACCATGCTGTATAGAGACTATACTGTATATGGGAGCTGGTTCAGAAATATGACTGCTTTGGTTGGTTTTAGCCTCGGTGCATTATTGCTGCTACTATCTTCCATTATTGGTACATTCGCACCACTCGCGGCAAGCATACCTCAGTTTTTAGGCTTTGTTGCAATGGGAATCGGGCTTCTCGGCATATTCGTTCACACTATTGAAGCGATGCTAAGAGGCGCGAAAGCAGTTCTTTTAACCGGTATCGGAATTCTGATTCTGGTTGGTATTATCATCGCAATCGCTTTCATGAATGGGGGTATGGATGCCCAAGCGTTGACTGTACTACTCGGTTTGCCGTTCGTTCTCATCATTTTTGGTGGAATTGGGACTTTACTCAAACTAGGCAAGCCCCTCATACTAACCGATAATCGGGCACTCTTACTAAATGCTGTTCTCGGACTTTTAATCAGTATTTTCGCTGCATTTGCACTTGCTCCGACCGGAGTTCAGTTCTTCCCTCAAACCGATCCAGCTGCGCTGATTGTGAACATTGAGGGTCCGATAGGCATGAATGTGGATGCCAGCGACGAAATCGCACATCAGGTACAGCAACGTATCGACGACATGCTTAACGAGCATCCATCATCCAGAGGAAATATCGAGAACATCGTAATAAACGTTGGTGTATCGGGTGATGACATCTTTGGCGGAGGTCAGCCTCGGGCTGAGCTTTCTCGAATTCGGGTTAATTTGGTTGATTATGCCGACCGAACCGAACCGAGTACAGTAACGCTCAGCCGATTACGCGACCAAATGTCCGATATCCCGGATGTATCCATATTGGTAGACATCCAGCAGCAAGGCCCACCAACCGGAGCACCTGTAAATATTGAAGTTACCGGCGAGAATTTCGAAGAAATTACCCGAATTACCGCCGAAATCCGGGCTAAACTGGACGAAGCCTCACGCGATGGCAGCATCAAAGGTTTGGTTGACGTAAAAGACAACATCAGCGGCGGGGTACCTGAGTACGCCATTCGCATCGACACCGATCGTGCCGGACAATTTGGTCTCAGCATAGCTGATATTGCCCAAACAATACGTATCGCCATGAACGGCTTGGAAGCCAGTAAATTCCGCGATGGTGAAGATGAGTACGACATCACTGTACGACTTCGCGAAGAAGATCGAAGAGGACTCGAAAGTCTGGATAATGTCACTATTTTCGCTCGTGGACAGCAAATTCCATTGTCGTCGGTCGCATATTTCGAAGAAACACGCGGCATTGGATCCATCACTCGATTAAATCAGCAACGCACAGCGACAGTAGAAGGCGAAGCCGCACCCGGATTTAACGGTCCGGAAGTTCTAGCCGAAACCCAGGCGTACCTTGCCGACTATTTAGAAACTGTACCTGTTGGTTACACCATCCGCTACACCGGCGAAAACGAAGAGCAAAATGAGTCGTTTAGCTTCTTAACCAATACCTTACTCATCAGTTTTGCGCTCATTTTCTTCGTGATGTTAATCAAATTCAACAGCTTAAGTGCACCGATTATCATTATGATTGCGGTTGGATTGAGTTTGATTGGTGTAATTTTGGGACTAATACTAACCCGAACCCCCTTCGGATTGATGACATTCATTGGGATTATCTCGTTGGCGGGCATCGTCTGTGTGAACAATATCGTACTGGTCGATTATCTCAAACAGCTGATAGACAATGGAATGTCCCGAAAAGACGCTATCATTCAGGCCGGTTCCACACGTTTACGTCCGGTGTTGCTAACGGCAACCACTACAATATTGGGCTTGGTGCCGTTGACATTCGGAATTAACATCGATTTCGTTGGGTTGCTCGTGAACTTTGATCCGGCATTTCAGATTGGATCAGACAACACTGCATTCTGGGGACCGATGGGAGTTGCCATCATAAGTGGTCTAACGTTTGCAACATTCCTGACGTTAATGGTAGTGCCGGTGATGTTCTCAGCATTCGATTCCATCTCTGACAGATTCAGTGTATTGCTAGGAAACGAGAAGTCTGTAGACGATGTTAAATTTCTAGAGCAAAAAGATTAAATGAAACTAATTTAATGTTAAAACAGTGAAGATTTTATAACTCATTGGGTTTTACAAGTTTAAATACTCATTAATGATTAACTTCTTTGCTAGAGTTTTTAAAGAATCTCTAAACCCCAGAACACTGCTTTAAGCAGTGTCCCTTTAACCTCTCCGTTGCTGACCCAGCGGAGAGGTATTTTTTTGTCTGATGGTTATTTTGCAGTAGTTTGGATTACTAACTTAACCAGCGTAAAACAACCCTCCGACATGTCCGATTTTGATCAGCTTTTCACCGCTATAGAGGCTCAAAGCGAAGGAAATCTTCATATAGCCGCAACCGAAGTAAGTAGTGGTCAAACCTGGATGAGGCGCCCCTCAGAAAAGGTATCGACGGCAAGTACAATTAAGCTGCCCATTTTGATGCACACTGCAATGTGCGTAGAAGAGGGGAAATTTAAGTGGGAAAAAGACATCATGCTTCACAGTGGTGACGTGGTGCCCGGAATGGGAGTTCTTCGCCATATGAAAACACCTCGCTGCCTCACCTTATACGATGCATGCTATCTGATGACCGCCATTTCCGATAACACAGCCACAAACCTGGCCATCGACGTTGGTGGCGTTCCCGAAGTGAACCAACGCATCGACTCCTTCGGACTCTCCAATACCCGCCTGCACCGCAAAGTATTCCATCCCGACACCGATGAGTCGCGCGAGTTCGGCCTCGGCGTGTCGACCGCCTTCGACATGATGCGCATGATGCAGATCATCTACGCTCCCGAGTCGATTCCCGCCGCGGAGGCATCCAAAATTCAGTTCCCGGGTACCATAGCGCTCCAAGACATCCGAAACATGCTGGAATTGCAGCAAGACCTCGTGGGAGTGGCCCGCGTATTGCCACCCGACTGGTCCTACGCCGGGAAAACCGGACGAATTACATCAACCCGGGCCGAAGCAGCCTTTATTACAGCCACCGACGGACGCCAATGGGCCATCGGGATTTTCAGTTTCGGTCATACCAAACCCGACTGGTCAATTCAACACGAAGGCCTTCTGGCCATTGGAGAAGCAACCAAAATCATTACCGGATTATAAATTATGAAACGATTTTCTACCTCA
>JAIUMT010000019.1 GCA_022565415.1 Balneolales bacterium
ACCCTGATCATGATTTTGCCAAGGCCTCGAATTATCCAGCAATTAGTATAAGCATCTACAAAAACGGAAAGCCAGTCTATTACTCTATGTCTGAGTACGGACCAAACGACGCGACATTTAATCGCGACCGTGTTTCGTTGCGAGTTGGCGATAATACGCTTGAGGGATTCATTGATGATAATGACATGCTGGTTTATGCAATTCGCCTGGACGAAACGCTGCCGAGCGGAGATCATATCTCTGGAATTATGCGATTCATCTCACCAAAGCCAAATCCGGAACTCTGGTCGAAACTGAAATCTTCTTCTTCATCATCGGCTCACAGTTGGAATCTTGTTCAGCCAGTTGCCCAGGTAAAGGGAGTGTTGTCTGTCCGAACAGGTGATAATCACGAAAAACCAATCGTCTTTGATGGTGTAGGCTACCACGATCATAATATCGGTCGCGAACCCATGAAAAACGAGTTCAAATACTGGTACTGGGGACGCATTCACTTCAACGATTACTCGCTTGTGTATTACGTGATGAATACCAAAAATGGCCAGGAAGCTATGGCTTGGATCATCTCAGCCGACAATCAATCTGTTATTGAAGAAGCATCTAACGTTCGTATTGATGGTGTTAACGTCAACGGATTTGGGTTATCTTCAGCGCGCAGACTTGAAATTCAGTTCTCCGATTTTCAGATTTTAGTCCAATGCCGGCAGATTATCGATAATGGTCCTTTCTACATGAGGTTCAAGTCAGAGGCTCGAATTCAGCGCGCCGGAGAAACCGACGAGTTATCATTTGGGATATCAGAATATATCCGACCATCGCGCATTCACCGACGAATTTTTTGGCCTTTGGTGCACATGCGATATCGTTTCGCGGCACACAAGCCTCATTGGGTTCAACGATCCCGATTTTTCTACCGCTGGACATGGTAGTCTAAATTAATCTGGTGTATCCGTGATTTTCGTTTAGGCTGTCGGTTCGGGTTTGCGCAAGCAACTGCTGTAATGCCGTTTCGTGGCCATCCAACGTTTCCATTCTGCATGGCGGTCCAACTTGGATGAATAATTCTGGTTTATTATCGCGCTGATGGGAGATGTACATGGCGATGGGAACAATGTCGCAGTTCGGAGCCCACTTCTTAATGCGCATCAGTCCCGACTCAAAGCGGATTGGTTCGTGCGGATTTGTGATTTTGCCTTCAGGGTATAGAAATAGCGATGTGTTTTCTTTCTTGAGCCAATCGGAAGCAGCCTTTAAGGTGATCATTGCCGATCTGATATTCTTTCGATTTATCGACATCGCGCCGATTTTGGTGAAAAATCGAAACTTCCTGATTTGCACATCCTCCATTATGGCCCTCGCTTTCTGATTAAAAACAAACTCATTGAGCAGGAGTGGAGTGATGCCGTCCCACCAACTATGATGGTTCAAAAAATAGAGCGTACTTCTCGATTCGGGATTATAATCACGCTGCAACCACACATTTCGGAAACGTTTTCCAAACAAATAGCGCACGTACCATTTAAAGAAAAGGATGACTAATTTACTTTCATTAGCTGGAATAAAGTCACCATCAATAGTATTATCGCTCTGATTTGCCAAAAAAGTATCCTGTTTTATAATTTAACGATGAAAAAAACTACACTGATTAATCCAGAAATAGAAGCTTACGCAGAAAAACATTCATCTTGGCCAAATCAACGATCTGAATCGATTGTATACGATACGACTACGGATTTGGCCTATGCCGATATGCTGAGTGGGAACCAGGTCACAGGCTTGCTACGAACACTGATTTCAGTATCTGGAGCCAAGGTCGTCGCCGAAATCGGTATGTTTACCGGATTCGCAACCCTGGCAATGCTCGAGTCTCTCCCCGAAAATGGGAAACTCTATGCCATTGAAATGAACTCTCGCTACGCCGAGATTGCCCTGCGAAATCTAGAAATATCGCCATCATTTCATAAGCTTGAGTTATTGTTTGGCTCTGCCAGAGAGCGTATTAACGAACTTCCCAACGGACTCGATCTGGTTTTTCTGGATGCCGACAAAGATTATTATCCGCACTATTACGACGTTGTGATGGAAAAACTCAATCCGAACGGGTTAATCGTACTCGATAATGTCTTCTGGCACGGCGGTGTTCTGAAAGCAGATAAAGATCGAAAATCTACAACCATTGATGCGCTAAATGCCCGCATCCAAAGCGACGAAAGGGTCGAGAATGTAATGCTAACAGTGCGCGACGGCATTAGTGTGGTGAGGAAATTACCCTGAACGATTCCGGGAAGCCCATGTCATCAACCGAAGACATCCTATCGGAGTCGCCTTCCTTCGCCGTTTGCCCAAGTGTTCGGCTGAGTAAAACTCCAAAGTCGCTCCATCTGAAATCCACAGGCATTTGTTCTTGCTCAAACAACACCTCGCCATTATCATCTTCGAATATCCGAAATGCGAATATGAAACTATACATGTCGCCAGCCCAGCTGTTGTAAGAACCAAAGCGCAAATCGTTCAAGTACAAATTTCCATCAACGATGTTTGCATGATAGTATCCTTTCGAAAACCATAACAACCTGTCCAGCGCTCGTGTATCTTTAACGGGTTCAATCAGATAAGCATTTCGTGGCAAGTACTGAAACTCGATCTTCTTGCTCCGGTCGTCGAATAGAGAGTAATGTCCCTGATAAAATCCATCTTCGGTTTCGACCAAAGCCCGCCACAAAAATGAATTGAACGGACCCGGAATGGTCATCATCCGCTCGTATGAGATGTTTTGTCGCTCCAATTCTGCCTCAAATTGGGGAATGGCAGCCAGTTTAAGCAGAACAGTCAATAGCAGGTAGCTAGAACTGATTCCAACTCCGGCTAAGGCCCATTTTTTTCGTCGGGGATGTTCTTTTGGAAGCCGTAGTGCAGCAATTAAACACCCCAAAAAAGGCAGTGTATACAACGGATCTATAATGAATATGGTATTTAATTCGAACGCGTAATCGGTGAACGGAAATAACAACTGGGTTCCATATCCGGTGAACCAATCTAGCAATGGGTGGGTGAGTAAAGCCAAATAAAACAGCCAGAACCAGTCTCTATATGTAGCAGACTCGCGTTTATGAAATCGTACTGCAATCCAGGCCAGTACCGGCGCTGCAATTACGGAAAAGAATATTGAATGGGTGAATCCCCTGTGAATATGAAGATAGTCGACGGGATCGACGAATAGTCCGAAAAGTACGTCTAAATCGGGAATCGTTCCGGCAAAAGCACCCCATAAGGCGGCTTTGTAGCCTATTTTGCGGCCCGCAACGAGCTCGCCCATTGCAGCGCCAAGCACAATCTGTGTGAGGGAATCCATATATCGGTTTAAGGGTCTGAGTGTGCTTTAGGTGTTATAGTTCAACAGCTAAACAGTTATGTCAGATACCGAGTTCCTTATTTGCCAGAGGCTGCACGTATTTTACTTCGTGGAATCTCCTGAAGTTTGCCCTCGTGAATTCGAACCGTGCGAAACGGATATTGCCTTACCAAGTCGTAGTTGTGTGTTACCATCAATACGGCCATTCCCCGATTGTTAATCTGCTGAAGCAACTCCATAATGCTGTTTGAAGCATCCGGATCCAGATTTCCGGTAGGCTCATCGGCGAGCATAATTCTGGGCTCGTTTGCCAGCGCTCGGGCAATTACCACTCGTTGCTGTTCTCCGCCAGAGAGTTCGTGCGGAGACTGATTGCGTTTGTTGCTCAATCCGACCATCGACAACACTTCCATCACCCGTTGCTTGATGAATTTTCGGGTATTTCCAGTGACTTCCAGTGCGAATGCGACATTTTCATAAACCGACCGATCGGGCAGCAGTTTGAAATCCTGAAACACTATTCCCAATCGACGGCGAAGCATAGGGATTTGGCGGTTCGACATGCTCGACAAGTTAAATTCATCCACACGAACCTGTCCCTCCATAGGTTGAATTTCCCTGTAAATGAGTTTTAAAAATGAACTTTTTCCGGCACCGGTCTGACCGATCAAATAAACAAATTCTCCATTCTCCAGTTTGAAATCGACTTGGTTCAAGACAAGTCTTGACTCGAACATTACCGACACGCCATCAAAAGAAACTACGGTCTGATCTGAGGTATTATTCATTGAATAACCATGGTTATACGGTCGCTTTGATTGGTCGCATCAATAAGATCCAGGTCGTCGTAAGCCACTACTTCATTAAAGCCCGCTTTTTCTACAACTTCTCTGACTTCATTGAGTGTAAATGTCTTCTGCACATGGACTTCGTGTTTGCGTTCCAATACATTTTGTTTGTCGTCGCTGAGCTTTTCAATCACAAATTCATTATAGTGAATGCCCTCAGCCTCAAGATAGCGGGAAATCCGAACAAACCGGTAATTATCTGGGGTGAGTCCCTGATCGTTCATCATTTCAGCATATTTGACCGAATGCTGAGGCGTGGTGAAATCAAAAATGAAACACCCTCCTGGATTCAAAATGGACTTCACTTGCTTAAAAACATTGGTGATGCTCTCTTTATCGCGAATATAATTCAGGCTATCGAAAAGCATTAAAACAACGTCGTACTTTTGGTCTGATGGAATCTTGAAAAAATCAATTTGCTGCCATTTCACTCCCGAACCCTTAAACTGTCCTTTCGATTGAGCTACATCAAGCATCTGTTCGGAAAAATCGGATGAGGTGATGTCGTAACAATCAAGTTCGTCTAGTGACAGGGCGAAAGAACCGGTTCCGCCAGCTAACTCCAAAATTGTTTCTGCGTCAGGATGATGTTTTTGAATAACAGCATCGATGAAATCGGCCCAATCTTCGTAGTCGATATCGCGCATAACTTCGTCGTATATAGCTGCGAGATGGGTGTATATCTCTTGGTTTCCTTTCGTTAAAGGCATAGTAGCAAACGTTATGATGATTGTTTTTCCTTTTTTGTGGTTGCAAGCCTTATGGCCAGCTTTATAGCTTCCAGCATTGAATCTGAATTGGCCTCATCTTTTCCGGCAATTGCGAATGCGGTACCGTGATCGGGTGAGGTGCGAATTATTGGTAATCCGGCAGTATAGTTTACTCCCGAACCAAATGAAAGAGCTTTGAATGGTGCCAGTCCCTGATCGTGATACATCGCAAGTACGGCATCGCTTTTTTTGTGAGCTCCCGAGCCAAACCATCCATCGGCAGGAAAGGGACCATCGCATTGAATGCCTTCTTCACGAGCGCGATTAATAGCAGGTATAATGATTTCAGCTTCTTCGTTGCCCATTACGCCACCGTCGCCTGCATGCGGATTTAATCCAAAAACGTCGATTGTGGGCTGATCAATTCCGTAGTTCTGTTTTAGCGCGGAGTGCATGATTCGAAGCTTTGCCAAAATGGCCTCCTGAGTCACACTCGCGGGTACCTCAGAAAGCGGGATATGCGTTGTTACCAGTCCGACTCGGAGCTGCGAACTGACCAGCATCATCGTATAGCTTGATGTTGAACAAAGATCGGCTAAATACTCGGTATGACCCGGATATTCATATCCGGCCTTGGCAATGGCTTCTTTTGAAATTGGGGCTGTGACAATGGCATCGGCCTCATCGCTCAGGCACAACTGTGTGGCCGTTCGGATGCATTCCATGGCAATTTTACCGGCATCTGCGCGGATTTCGCCAGGGCGAGGCTCATAAGGAAGTGATTGAATTTCATTAGGGCAGATTAATGAGATCTCATCTGAACCAAACTCTACGAATTTTTGAAGAGTGAGCCTGCTAATTAGATTTAAGTAATGTTCGAAGGCAGCTTGATGAGTAACTATCAAAAACTGAACGTTTGGCTCATGTATTCTTGCCAATGCTTTGAGAATAATTTCTGGTCCAATGCCATTGAAATCACCCGGGGTGAGCGTAATCTTAAGTTTCATACGATGACGTCAGACCAATGAAATTAACATCAATTTGAGGGTGATACCAGTTGAAAGTCTCCAAAGCCGGTCGTTGCTCTAAATATAAAGGATTGCGATCCATAAGTCCAAACTTCGGTGGCTGCACCACTTGTCGGTAAACGACGCTCTATATTGTCTGGGGGACCATATATGATGTAGGTTTTACCCTGATCCGATTCGAATCCAAGTTTTGATGGCGTCGTGAATTCTTTAAAAGCATGATCAATTCTGCGGTAGTACTCGGCCATGATTTCGTTAAAGTCAGTGTCTGGAGTAGGGTCTCGCTCAGACCAAAAAGCACGAAATTTCTGCTCTTTTTCTGCATCAGACCCGCGGCGCATTTCTCGAATTTTGTCATTCTCTACAATGAAACGGAGCATGTCGATAGCTACATCCAGATTTAACAGGCTTGTCGGCATGTCGATCCATCGCGACAAGTATTGGGTTTGGGAAAGACTAGTGCTGTCTCCATCAGCCCAATTGATAAAATCGAGTCTGAACCATGCGTTTTTAAACTTATGGTTCGGGATTGATACAATTTTGTAAGATAAATCAGCAATGCTTTCATCAATAGTGACTGAAATGGAATCTTTGTGCTGAGTAAATCGTGGTTTTCCTATGCCTGTTGCTTCAGTAGTGCTTAACGATGTTTGCCAAACTCGTGATGGGGTAGAACTTGAAACAGGAGTAGCACCGATTTCATATAGTCGAACCTGAATGGAATCACTCTTTAAATCTGACCGATAAGAAGTTAAAACACTGAAATCTTCTGCGTATCGAACATTTCTTCCGAAGTTATACGCTCTAAGGGGAGTCTCTGTAGTTTTGTTTAATAAAAAGACAGCCCGAAAGATGTCGTCGCCCGATAAATCCGGAACTTCGATGAGTCCGCGGCGTTGTTCTGCTTCGCGCATCTCGCGCGCAGCGCGACGACCTCTCAAGTTAGCCGTTTGAGGTTGTGCTTGAAGTGCAAAACGAGCTCCGGAAACCTCACGTCCGTTTACAGAGATGGTTGGTATGAGTCGGTAGCCCTGAGGTGGAAGTTGAACGGTAATTTTCCCGTTAAGAAAATTGTCGTAATCTTGAGTTTGGGCGTATTCTTTAACGGTGACCGAGCTGGCCCAAGATTCACGTTTGATGTAGGGTTGTTGGGGCACCGGATCGGTATCTGCGTCGTAAAAATCGAAATCAATGGAGACGTCTGAGGTGAACTGCGTAGTGGTTTGATCTCGGCCTTGAACCACCTGTCGGCGGAAATTCAAGAAGTTATAATTGATTTTGTAGAGGATGGTGACTTCGGTGTTTCCATCATCTCCCGGCAAGTAAATGAAATCAAAATGAACAGCTGGAGTTCTGTTCTGATTAACAAGACTTTGGTAGGTATAGCGAGTCTGACTGATTGCGTCGGAGTAAAACAAGCTAAGGCCGACGAAGAGTGTAATTAAAGCAGAGATTTTTTGAATTCGCATCATAATAACTTATGGTTTACCGGGTACATATACCGAACATAACGCAAAAAGTACGGTAATATGACTAATCAATCTTCTTTTATGCAAAAACATTCATTTTAATATCAAATAAATGCGAAACATACCGCTCGTTTATCTATTTTTGCAACCGTATGAAAGCGGTTTTTTGAACCAATAAATCAATTTTTTAACTATGAGTACTCTTGAGAATCGGTGGAATGAACTTCAGCAAATTGCCAGGCAGATTCGGTTGGGCGGAGGTTCGCGTAGAATAGATTCGGAGCATGCCAAGGGCAAAATGACTGCACGGGAGAGGATTACTGCATTGGTCGATCCAGGTACCGAGTTCGAAGAGTTCGGTTTATTTGCAGCATTTGAGTTTTATGAAGAGCAGGGTGGATGTCCTGCCGCAGGTGTTGTTACCGGAATGGGAAGCATAAGCGGTCGTAGGTGTGTTATCGTGGCCAATGATGCAACGGTGAAAGCCGGTGCCTGGTTTCCGTTAACGGCCAAAAAGAATCTTCGGGCACAGGAAATTGCCATGGAAAATCATCTTCCAATCGTGTATCTGGTGGATTCGGCTGGCGTTTTCTTGCCCATGCAAGACGAGATTTTTCCCGACAAAGAGCATTTTGGTCGCATTTTCCGAAATAATGCTAAAATGAGTGCGATGGGGATTCCCCAAATCGCTGCTATTATGGGTTCTTGCGTGGCTGGGGGAGCATATTTGCCCATCATGAGCGACGAGGCGTTGATTGTGGAAGGTACAGGAAGCGTATTTTTAGCCGGTAGTTATCTGGTGCGCGCCGCAATTGGCGAACAAATCGACAACGAAACTTTAGGCGGCGCAGAAACACACACTGAAATAAGCGGTGTTACGGACTACAAAATGCCCGACGATCAAACCTGCCTTGATACAATCCGCGATCTTATCGGAAAACTTGGTCCATTTGAAGTAGCTGGATTTAACAGAATTGCATCAGTTGCACCATCACGAACGAGCGAAGAACTAGCAGATTTATTTCCCTACGACAGAAACAAGCCATACGATGTTCTTAAAGTCATTGAAACGTTTATCGATGCTGGTTCATTTACTGAGTACAAAAAAGGCTACGGACAAACCATCACCACTGGATATGCCCGAATCGACGGCTGGAGCGTGGGGATAGTGGCAAATCAGCGTTTAGTGGTTAAGTCGAAGCAAGGCGAAATGCAAATCGGTGGCGTTATTTACTCTGATAGTGCCGATAAAGCCACCCGTTTCATATTGAATTGTAATCAGAAAAAAGTGCCTATCGTTTTTCTTCAGGATGTAACCGGATTTATGGTGGGGAAACGCAGCGAACACGGCGGTATAATAAAAGACGGAGCCAAAATGGTGAATGCCGTCGCGAACAGTGTTGTGCCTAAAATCACGATTGTAATGGGTAATAGTTACGGAGCCGGTAATTACGCCATGTGCGGCAAGGCGTACGATCCTCGGTTTATCTATGCGTGGCCAACGGCGCGGATGGCGGTGATGGGTGGTGCACAGGCGGCAAAAACCATGCTCCAAATTGAAGTCTCGGGAATGGAGAAAAAAGGCCAGACAGTTACTGAAGAAGACAAACAAAAGTTCTTAGATAAGCTGACTCAAAAGTATGATAGTCAGACAGATGCAACCTACGCTGCTGCTCGCTTGTGGGTCGATGAAATCATCCACCCAGCAGATACTAGAGATCGAATTTCTCAGGCTATTGACGCGGCCAATCACAATGCCATAATACCCGAATTCAAGACCGGCGTATTACAAGTTTAGTGGTGATGGTGCGGATTTGAACAAACGTGGGTGTGTTTATTGTTTTTATAGGTCGAGTAGGCGAGAAGCGAAACCCCGGCAATCATAAGTCCAGTGCGACTGATAGTAGCTAAAAGGATTTCAGAATTGGCTAAAATATCTGATAAAGCAGCTTCGTGGTAGTGATGAATTCCATACTGACTCAAAAGAATAAAAGCTAGTCCGCTAATGAACATCCCTGCGAGTCGGTTATTCTTGTGTTTTATCCAGGTTGGCAGGAAAGTGATTAAGCTAACAGGAATAATCGCGAGGATGAGGATGTTTTCTGCCGTTTCAGACATGAACTGGGATATTGCCGGCAATAAAACAATTACAAATGGCATAGCCAGACAGTGTAGTAAGCACAAAGAGGAAAGCGCGTAACTGATACGTGAAAAGTATTTTTTAGAAGTCAAACTAAGCTGCACGATGATTTATGATTGGCACGAAGGGCATAACCCGTGAAGCCTGATTTCCTGCTCTTTTACAAGAAATCCTTGCTTGATAGAACGAACGCTCTCGTTGGTAGCTGTACTCAATGGAAAACAAAAGATTTTATCACAGTCGTCACACACAAAATGAGCATGCGAATGGTCTGGTTCAGGTTTCGATTCGTCTTCGATAAGTATGGCGTAGAGCCAATTGCGATCTTCAGTGGCTACTTTGTGTATAATACCTTTTTCGTGGAAGTTATTTAAAGTTCGGTATAAGGTGACTTTATCAATGTTACCATCAGCTAATTTTATCGAGATGTCGCTGTGCGATAAGGCGATGTCAGATTCAAGTAATACTTTTAATACCTGCAATCTTACTGGGGTAACTTTTAAGTTATTCTTTTTAAGAAACTCTTTGATTTCGTCGATTGTCATATTGGTAATATACACTAAATGCAACTAAGTTGCAATAAATTGAGTAACATAACATCTAAATATAACGAATTATTTATCTTGAATAAACACGAGCACTCAGCAACGGCGCCGCTATTTAACCGCGTTTGGTAAATACATTTAAATAGTTCGCAACATACAGGAATACTCACGATATTTGCAGACCGGATTCACAGACCAACATCAAACAATATGACTAAGTCAAAATCAGTAGTACGAATTGCTTCGGGACAAGGCTTTTGGGGTGATTTACCCATTGCACCCATTCAGCAAGTCAAAAATGGTGATATCGATTATCTCATGATGGATTATCTGGCCGAGGTAACCATGTCGATTATGCAGAAGCAGAAGATGCGGAATCCGGATTTTGGATATGCCCGCGATTTTGTTGGGGTAATCAAGGAAATTTTGCCTGAAATCGCATCCGGAAAAGTCCGGGTCGTGAGTAATGCCGGTGGCGTAAATCCTGTTGCCTGTGCCAAAGCCATTGTTGATTTTGCTCAGACTCAGAATGTAGATATTAATGTTGCCGTTGTTGATAACGACGACATCCTCGAGCAAATTCCATCTCTTGTGGAAGCCGGTCACGACCTTCTTAACATGGAAAACGGCGATCCTATTAAGTCGGTCCATTCTTCGCTGCTCAGCGCCAATGTATATTTCGGGGCAAAGCCGATAGTGGAGGCTCTGCAGGGAGGTGCTCAAATTGTAATTACAGGTAGGGTAACAGATACCGGACTTTGTCTCGCCCCGATGATCCACGAATTCGGTTGGTCTTTCGAGGATTTCGACAAAATGGCGGCTGGAACCGTTGCTGGGCACATACTGGAATGCGGAGCTCAGAGCTCTGGTGGTAATTTCACAGACTGGAAACGGGTGAAAAACTTTACAGAAATCGGATTCCCTATCGTTGAAGCTGAGGCTGATGGTAGCTTTGTGGTCACCAAGCACGAAAATCTGGGCGGATTTGTACACAGCATGACCGTCAAAGAGCAGCTTCTTTACGAAATCGGAGATCCATCAGAGTACATCACTCCAGATTGTGTGGCCGATTTTACCTCAATTCAACTTGAAGACGTCGGCGAGAACCGGGTTCGTGTTACAGGAATAAAAGGAAAACCTGCAACGCCATTTTATAAAGTATCGGCAAGTTATAAAGACGGGTTCAAAATGACGGGTTCTCTTACGTACTGCTGGCCTGATGCGCTCGAAAAGGCAACTGTTGCCAGTGATTTGCTAAAATTTCGTGCGGAAAAACTGAATTTAAAAATTGATGCATACCATTCTGATTTTATCGGATATAATGGGTGCGATGAAAAAAATATCGTCGTAAATTCAACTACTTCAGATTTAGACGAAGTACAGTTGAGGTTTTCTGCAATTTCTAAGGTTGAGTCAGATTTAAACCGTCTCGGAATGGAGATTGCTCCCTTGATTTTGACAGGTCCGGGAGGCGTTACCGGTTTTGCAGGTGGCAGACCAAAAGCCAGGGAAATTGTAGCATACTGGCCGGCTTTGTTGAAAAAAGAGGCTGTTCAACCTCGTGTACATCATATTAAAACAAAAAATTAACAACGATTTAGATTCTCATGGTAATTGGTATTATTGGCGCAGGTATTGCAGGGCTTACGGCTGGCAAAATTTTGGCACAAAAAGGTCACGAAGTTATTGTAATTGAAAAAAGCCGTGGCTTTGGTGGACGACTGTCGACCCGATATGCCGGTGAGGATCTAAAGATTAAAGTCGACCACGGAGCACCTTATATTCAGTGTAAGGGCGAGGAATTCACCTCTTTTGTGGCAGAGATGCAAGGAAAAGGAATACTTGAGCCCTGGACAGACTCATTTTCGTTCTTTAACGATGATGGTTTTTTTGAACAACATCCATCGCGGGAAAAAATAATGAGCTATATGGCTCCAAATGGGATGAATAAAATTGGTCAGGACTTGAGCCGGTGGGTCGATTTTCGAAGTGGCAAACAAGTCGGAGGAATTACTACGGTTGCTTCCGGATCCCGCCGCAAACGTCCATGGATATTAAATATGACCGACATCAGTGTTCTTGAAGTGGATGCCTTAATTATGGCCGTACCCGCTGTGCAGGCTTCTGGCCTTCTTCAAACCTCTCAAGACGAAACTCCGGTTCGCGCTTTGCACGTAAAAACGTCAACAATTGGATACGATAGCATTTTCACTCTGATGGCATCCTTTGGTGACAGAGAAGTGCCAGAATGGAAAGGAATCGCTTGTGATCACGAAGTTCTTGGATTTATAAGTAACGAAAGTTCTAAGCGTGACAACGGCGAATTAACACTTGTGGCACATGCTAATGCCAATTTCAGTCACAGACACCGTGATTCGCCAAAAGATATTGTAGAGCAACTCATGACAAAAGCCATGAGCGAAGTGTTAGGCTCATGGGCTGAAACACCGTATTGGAGTCAGGTTCACTTCTGGCGCTATGGTCGTGCAAAGAATTTTATTGATGCCCCATTTCTTGAAAGCACGTACGATGAGGCACCTCTGGCGCTAATCGGCGATTACTTCCAAGGGAATTCTGTAGAGTCGGCTTATATTTCTGGTAAGAGACTTGCCGAACACTGGCTCACAAAACTACCTATCTAAAACCCCGTGTGGGAACTACGAAAGCTTAATAAATTCTTTTCCAAGTACAAGAAGACCGTAATTTGGGGTGTTATTTTCTTAACAATCTCGAATGCTTTTCTTGTGTGGATTCCGGTGCTTGTCCGACAAACTATGGACAACGTGCAGGAACTGTACGAAACCGGTGACTGGATTGAAGTTGCCACGTTTGAAATTCTTTTTAGTGCCGATGCCGGATGGGTACTTTTAAAAGGAACGTTACTTTTATTATTGGCCTCATTTTTATATGGATTTCTGCTATATCTGACACGTCAGACGTTAATCGTAACTTCCCGTAAAATCGAGTTTGATTTGCGAAATGAGGTCTACGAGAAGTTGCAACGAATACCTCAGGCATACTATTCCAAAAACCGAACGGGCGACGTTTATGTAAGAGCAACCGAAGATATTGCCAGAATCAGGGAATACTTCGGTCCGGGGTTTATGTATGGCATTAACACCATCACACGGGCTGGCATCATCATCACAATTATGTTCCTGGTAAATGTGGAACTTACGCTTTGGGCACTTGCACCGCTTCCTTTGTTATCGATTATCGCTTATTGGATGAGTAGTTTCATTCATCACCGGTCAAACGAAATACAGGAGCAATTTGCTCACCTCGCGGGGAAGGCGCAAGAAACGTTCTCCTCAATTCGCCTAATCAAGGCATACGCCCGGGAAAAATATGAGGGTAATCGATTCGATGTTGAATCTGAGCTGTACAAAAAGAAAAAATTACGACTCGATATCGTAGAGAGTTTGTTTCATCCCACGTTGAATCTTTTGGTTGGTGCTTCCATTGTTTTGGTTGTTTGGCAGGGCGGACTCCTTGTAATGGATGGTGTCGTAACAGTAGGTAATATTGCTGAGTTTATTATCCACGTCTTGTTTTTGACCTGGCCAATTGCGGCACTAGGGTACACGTTGAATTTGGTTCAGAGGTCGGCTGCTTCGAATAACAGAGTTCAGAAGTTGCTGGCAGAACCCGAACTTGACGATGAGTCGGATGATGGCGTTCGAGAAATCGACCAACCAAAGAATCTCAGTATCGAATTTAGAAACGTATCGTTTCGGTATCCAGATGCTACTGAGTTTGCCATTAAGGACATCAATATTACAATACCGGATGCCTCTAACATTGCCATTATTGGTCGAACTGGGTCGGGAAAAACAACCTTAATTCAGCTGCTCACCCGTATTTATGAGCCAACTGAGGGCGAAATCCTATTGAATGGTAAGCCTTTAAAAGAGTATCCGATTCGTCAGCTTCGCGGCTATATTGGTTATGTACCACAAGAAACGTTTCTTTTTTCGGAAACGATTACAAATAATATTGCATTTGGTAAGGAAAATGCTTCTTTTATGGAAGTCGAGAACGCTGCCAAAGGTGCAGCTGTTTGGGAAAACATTATGTCTTTCGATAAGAAATTTGAAACCGTGTTAGGCGAACGGGGAATTACCCTGTCTGGTGGTCAAAAACAGAGAACGAGCATAGCCCGAGCATTAATTCGAAACCCCAAATTACTCATATTGGATGATTCTCTCAGTGCAGTTGATACTAAAACTGAAAATTCAATAGTAGAACATATTAAATCAGTGCTCACAGGCACAACCGTTATACAAATAAGTCATCGTTTACAAAGCATACGTGATGCCGATATCATTTACGTGATGAGAGAAGGCCAATTAGTTGAATCCGGTAATCATGATGCATTAGTAGTGAAAAAAGGCGAGTACGCCTCTATGTACAAAAAACAACAGATAGAACAAGAACTAGCTGAATTATAAACCCAACAGTCCGACTCGCTGTCTGATCGCAGCAAGGACAACATAAACTCAAGTAGGAGATCATAATGATAGTAATGCCCCTCGGCGTAGGGTCTGCAACACCAACAGCAGACCGGCACCTCGCGTCAGTAGCTCTATGGAGAGAAGGCCGAATATTCTTATTCGATTGCGGTGAAAATGCTCAAATGCGCATGTTACAAGCCGGAATGAAGCGCTCGAAAATCGATTATATTTTCATATCTCATTTGGATGGAGACCATTTCTTTGGACTTCCGGGTCTGCTCGCCACTATGCAGCTTCAACGCCGCGATAAACCCCTAACCATCGTTGGTCCTAAAGGGATAAAGGCGTTCGTTGATGCCATTTTAGCCTCTGTAAGTATCGACCTGTGTTTCGAACTTAATTTCAAAGAAATCGAGCACGACATCGATCATGAAGTTGTTGTTGAAGAATCTGAATTTTTTATCGAAGCACGGGTTCTAAAACACAATACATTTTGTGTTGGCTATCGCTTTGAAGAGCGTGAAAAACCAGGTAAGGTTGATGCAGCATTAGCCTCAGAAATGGGTATAACTGAAGATGTTCAGTTTAAAGCACTTAAGGCTGGCGAAGATGTTACCCTCGAAGATGGTTCTGTTGTAAAGGCTTCAGAAATTGTTGGTCAACCGATTAAAGGTAATATTTTTGCCTACGTAACAGATACTGAGTTTTGCGAAAACTGCATCAGGTTGTCTGAAAACGCTACTATTTTATACCACGAAGCGACGTTTGGTCAGGCATTAAAAGATAAAGCAACTGAAACCGGACATTGTACCGCACAGGAAGCAGCTATAGTTGCAAAAACAGCCAATGTTGAACGACTCGTAATCGGTCACTTCTCAGCACGTTACACAAACGCTTTCGTTTTGCTCAAAGAGGCTAAGCAAGTATTTGAAGAAACATGGGTAGCTACCGAACTTCGACCTATCATGACAGATCCGGAGCAAGAGAAGGGCATATTCAAGCCAGTTGGCCAGAATGCTTCGCAAGATCAACGTCCGCAGCAAGGAAATAACCGAGGCCGACGCCCGGCTCCTGGTGGCCGTGGCGGAGATCGTCGTGGCGGCGGTGGGTTTCGCCCACGCCAAGATGGCGGAGATCGTCGAGGCGGCGGAGGATATCGTCCACGTCAAGATGGCGGCGGGTATCGCCCACGTCAGGATGGCGGTGGCGGCGGATACCGTCCACGTCCAAGCGGTGGTGGTGGCGATTATCGCGACCGGGCACCACGTAGATACGACGACAGAGGCGGTCGTGATTATGGTTATGACAACCGACGCGACTATCCACCACGCGATAGAGACCGCGGACCAGCTCCGCGCCGTTACGACGACCGTGGCAGAGATTATCAACCACCACGCGATAACAGAGGCGATTACCGCAACGATCGTCCACCACGCGACAGAAATGACCGTGACCGCAGTTTTACTCCACGTCCACGCAATGATCGACCTGATGATAACAACCGTCAGGATAATCGCCGGGATACCAACGACAGAGGAAGAAGTACAAACAATCCTCCTCCAATAACACCGAGAACCCCGTTTGATGAGTTCGACAGGTTCTAAGCAAAAAAACACAGATAAGTCTAATCGTAAAGGCGTTGATTCTAAATTGATTCAACGCCTTTACGTGTTTCTGGCACCTTACAAAGGCTACTTGATTCTGGCTTTGTTGCTCACTCTGGCAACGGCATATCTTGGTCCTTTGCGCCCATATCTAACGCAAATTGCAGTCGACGACTACATCGCCGTTAACGATACCGAAGGACTTTTTAGGATAATTCTGCTTTTTGCAGCAGTACTGGTCGGGGAGTTCCTCCTTCTAGTTACATCGACTTATCTTACCAGATGGATTGGTCAGGGAGCATTGTATTCTCTGAGGATGACAGTTTTCAATAAAATCCAGCATTTACATGTTCAGTTTTTCGATCGAAATCCGATTGGGCGACTTATTACCAGAACCACCAGCGATATAGAGGCTCTCAGCGACCTTCTATCTAGTGGAGTAGTGAACATAATTGGAGATGTTTTCAGAATCGCTTTTATTCTGTTCTTCATGTTTAGTCTGAGCTGGGAGCTTTCAGTAGTTTCGATGCTCACGTTACCCGTACTCATTTATGCCACTATTTTGTTCAAACGTCTGGTTCGTGTTGCGTTTCTCAACGTTCGGGACCAAATTGCACGGTTGAACTCGTTCGTTCAAGAGCATATCAATGGGATGAGTATTGTTCAGATTTTTGGTCAGGAGAAGCGGGAGCTGAATCGTTTCAAACGCATAAACGGAGACCATACCGACGCCCACATCAAAACCGTTTTCTATTTCTCCATTTTTTGGCCAGTAGTTGAGGTGCTATCTAGCGTGGCTATGGCACTTGTAATTTGGTATGGAGGTGCGAAAACACTATCTGGCGGACTCACTTTCGGGATTTTGCTAGCGTTTATTCAGTACGTGCGACTGTTTTTTATGCCAATTCGGGATTTATCAGATAAGTTCAACACCTTGCAGAGTGCCCTGGCGTCATCCGAACGCATTTTCGATGTACTAGACACCGAGAATAAGATTCAGGACCCTGAGAATCCTGTTGATTTCCCAACCAGTAAAGGCTCGGTTGAATTTCGAAATGTATGGTTTCGGTACAGCCCGAACGAAGATTATGTACTCAAAAATATTTCGTTCAAACTTGAGCCGGGTCAGTCTATGGCCGTTGTTGGTGCAACAGGAGCAGGAAAAACTACTATCATCAACTTAATAACACGATTCTACGATATAGAGCAAGGTGAAATACTGCTTGATGGAATTAACATAAAAGATATCAAACTAGATCAGTTGCGCCGTTCGTTCGGTCTGGTTCTACAAGAAAACGCGCTGTTTTCCGGATCAATCCTCGATAATATTACGCTCGGAAACGATGGTATTAATCGGGAACGGGTTGAGAAAGTGATTGAAATGGTCGAAGCAGATCGGTTCATTTATAAGCTTGCAGGCGGACTCGACTACGTTCTTCACGAAAGAGGAGCTTCTTTGTCGATGGGTCAGCGACAACTAATTTGTTTCATTCGGGCGCTGGTGTACAATCCCGCCATTTTGGTACTGGATGAGGCTACATCAAGCGTTGATACCGAAACTGAAATGCTGGTGAACAAGGCGTTGAACGAACTCTTGAAAGCTCGAACATCGTTTATTGTTGCTCACCGGCTTTCAACCATTCAGCATGCAAACACCATTCTGGTTATGCATAAAGGCGAAATCAGAGAATCTGGAACCCATAAAGAACTCATCGCCATAGAAAGTGGCATCTACCGAAGACTGTACGAACTTCAATACAAAGATCAGCTTTTAGCCAGTTAGTACTATGAAAAAAATTACTTCAGTACTTATCGGATTTCTGTTGATGACGAGTTGTGGCAGCCAATCTGAACCACCAGAATACGACGAATTCCATACCAACAACATGACACAAGAACATTTGATTGATGGTCCGCTGATTGAAGCAACATCGCTGTTTGGAGCGGGTTTAGTGCGGCCATCGTTTGATGAAAACTCTACTGAAATCCTGCAAACAGAGCTACAGCAAGCCATTCGGAACTACCATGATAAACCTGATAGCCCGGAGTCCATTTTGTGGATAGCACGCAAAACTGCAGATTTGTGGCGATTTCAGGATGCGATATTGGTGCTAACCGACGGAATTGACCAATACTCAGAGGATGCGCGATTTTACCGGCATCGTGGTCATTATTTAACCGCAATTCGTGAGTTCAGTATCGCTGAGGAAGATCTATATAAAGCAACCAAACTCATCGAAAGTACTCAGGACGCTCCAGAACCCGATAACATTGACGGATCGGTAATCGAACCAGCCAGCACACTTCACTATAACATTTGGTTGTATTTCGGATTTGTTCAGTACGTACTGGGCGACTTTGCCGATGCAGCTGAGGCGTTTCAGAGTGCTTATGATACAGCCGGGAACGACGACACCCGTATAACTGCGGCAGATTGGCTGTATTTGTCGTTAATTCGCTCGAATCAAACGGATAAAGCCCATATAGTGCTGCAAAATGTGAATACTCGTACGGATGTTTCTGATGCGAAATCATATCAGATACGATTACAGATGTATTCAGATGGAAATGCCGCACTTAATATCGATGAAACCACGCAGAATCCATTTGAGAAAATTACCATTCAGTACGGTAAAGCCATGATTTTAATGAATCAGGGTGAGGAAGTTCTTGCGAAGCAAATCCTGAACGATATAATAGATTCAAATCTATGGGCAGCATTGAGTTATATAGCAGCTGAATCAGACCTTCACCGATTGCGCGACAGCAGTATTTAAGTACAGAAAATGGCAGATATACCCATAATCGACGTATATTTGTCAGATAAGAATTATAATTAATAAAGAGTATGCAGACGTTTACAACAGACCAGACGGAAGAGCTCTTTCAGCGCGTGGATGCGTTGAGGAGGTATCTTTGACTACGACAGAAGAAAGCTAAAAATCGCCGAACTAGAGCATAAAACGCAGGATCCGGATTTATGGAACGATCCCGATAATGCCCAGCGCATCATGAAAGACCTTAACGCCGAAAAAGCGTGGGTTCAATCGTGGGAGGATTTAGATAATCATCGCCAGAATATATTGCTGTTTCGGGAGATTATTCAGGAGGGGGAAGATGTATCGGATGACTTAAATGCCGAAATCTCAACTCTGAATGCATCTGTCGAAGGACTCGAATTCAAAACCATGCTCAACGACGACGATGATCGCCGGGATGCGTTGCTTACAATCAACGCCGGGGCAGGTGGAACGGAGTCGCAAGACTGGGCACAGATGCTTTACCGTATGTACACGCGTTATGCCGAGCAAAATGGATTCGATTACGACACTGTTGAATTGCAATATGGCGAGGTAGCCGGAATAAAAAGTGCCAGTATTGAAGTGAAAGGTGACTTTGCCTATGGCTATATGAAAGCCGAAAATGGTGTTCACAGACTAGTTCGTATCTCGCCATTTGATAGCAATGCCCGAAGGCACACCTCCTTCTGTTCTGTGTTCGTAGTTCCGATAATTGACGATGAAATCGAAATCGACTTAAATCCGGATGATATCGAAATGCAACGTTTTCACGCTGGTGGTAAAGGCGGACAGAACGTAAACAAGGTCGAAACCGGAGTTCGATTGATTTGGACAG